>CAYSGL010000053.1:0-8055 GCA_964430725.1 uncultured Pseudobdellovibrionaceae bacterium | reverse complement strand
CCTCTGTCAGGTAGATGCCAACCGGCGGGCCGAAATATTCGGTCATAATCGGCACCGCCACACCCATGAACACGGCCATGAATTTCGGGGTCATCCGTGGATGGATGTTGTATGTGCGGTGATCGACAATCATCTTACAGCAACATGGCCGTAGGGCTCTCGATATAACGCTTGAGAACCTGTAAGAATTCCGCGCCGACGGCCCCGTCCACGGTGCGGTGGTCGGTCGAAAGCGTGCAGGTCATAAAGGTGCCTATCTTGATTTCGCCATTCTCGACATAGGGGCGTTCTTCACCCGCGCCGACGGCCAGAATACAGCTTTGCGGCGGGTTGATGATCGCGCCGAAATGCGAGATGCCGTACATGCCGAGGTTCGACACGGTGAACGTGCCCCCCTGAAATTCTTCGGGCTTCAGCTTGCCGTCGCGGGCGCGTTTGGCGAGGTCTTTTATTTCCGAAGAAATGGCAACGAGGCCTTTCGTTTCGGCCTGTTTGACGATTGGTGTGATCAGGCCGTTCGGCGTGGCAACCGCCACAGAGATATCGGCATGCTTGAATTGCAACATGGCCTCTTCGGTCCAGGAGACATTCGCCGCCGGATAGGATTTGAGCGCCATGGCGCATGCCTTGACCACAAAGTCGTTCACCGACAATTTATAGTGATCTTTTCCAGCCGCATTTAATTGTTTGCGCGCCTCTAGAAGGCCATCAATGCGGCAATCGATCGTCAGATAGAAATGCGGCACCGTGGTCTTGGATTCGAGCAGGCGTTTTGCCGTGATCTTTTTAATGTTGTTGTTCGGAATCTCGGTGTAAATCTGGCCGAACGCATTGATTTTTTCGTCGCCGGAAATTTGCGGAGCCGCCGAGGACGTTTGTGCGGCGGGGGATGTTGCCGCTTTTGCTTTCTCAAGGTCGGCTTTGACGATACGGCCATGCGGACCGGAGCCTTTGACCGATTTCAGATCAATGCCTTTATCTTTGGCAATGCGTTTGGCCAGCGGGGTGGCAAATATTCTGTTTTTGTCATCCTGAGCGGAGCCTGCTTTAACAGGCGAAGTCGAAGGATCTTGTATGCTGGTTGTCTTTACAGGTGTGGATGGTTGGGAAGATCCCTCGGCTGCGCTCGGGGTGACAGGAGAAGAGGCATCCAATGCTTTCGCCAGATCGCTATCGTTTTCCCCTTCCTCAAGAAGCACCGCAATCACCTCGTTCACCTTCACGCCCTGCGTTCCGGCGGGGACGATAATTCTGCCAATCGTACCTTCGTCAACGGCTTCGACTTCCATCGTTGCCTTGTCGGTTTCGATTTCGGCAATAACATCACCGGCGGCGACAGTGTCGCCTTCTTTTTTGTGCCATTTGGCAAGCTTGCCTTCCGTCATGGTCGGCGACAGGGCTGGCATTAAAATTTTAATCGGCATAACACACCTTTTTGGCTGCATGAATGATTTCGTCGACTTGCGGCAGGGCAAGCGCCTCGAGGTTGGCTGCATAGGGCAGCGGCACATCGGCGGCGCAGACACGGGCCAGCGGCGCGTCCAGATAATCGAACGCATGCTCGCCGATCAGCGCGGCAATTTCCGAGCCGATGCCGGCAAACGGCCAGCCTTCTTCACAGGTGACGATGCGGTTCGTCTTCTTGACCGATTCCAGAATGGTATGACGGTCGAGCGGGCGGATCGTGCGCAGGTTGATGACTTCGGCATCAATGCCCTGCTCCGCCAGTTTTTCGGCGGCTTGAAGGGCTTTGCCGACCATAATTGAGAAGGCAACGATGGTCACATCTTTGCCCTCGCGTTCGATTTTGGCGCGACCAATCGGAATGATATAGTCGGGATCGGTCGGAACATCAAAGCTCTGGCCGTACATCAATTCGTTTTCCAGTACGACAACCGGGTTCGGGTCGCGGATCGCGGCCTTGATCAGACCGGCGGCGTCCGATGCGCTCCACGGCGATACGACTTTCAGGCCAGGAACGTGGGCATACCACGAGGCGTAACATTGCGAGTGCTGGGCCGCCACGCGGGATGCTGCGCCATTCGGACCACGGAATACGATAGGGCAACCAAGCTGACCGCCCGCCATGTACAGCGTCTTGGCAGCGGAATTGATGATATGGTCGATAGCCTGCATCGCGAAGTTCATCGTCATAAACTCAACGATGGGCTTCAGGCCGTTCATGGCCGAGCCGACAGCAAGACCGGCAAAACCATGCTCGGTGATCGGCGTGTCGATCACGCGCTTGTCACCGAATTCATCGAGCAGGCCCTGTGTGACTTTGTACGCGCCGTTATATTCGGCGACTTCCTCCCCCATGATATAGACTTTTTCGTCCGAACGCATTTCTTCGGCCATGGCGTCGCGCAATGCTTCGCGCACCGTCTTGGTGACAGAACCTTTATCAAAGAAAGCTTGTTCGTCGAACGGCGGCGGTTCGATTACCACGCCCTGCGCATAGAGAATGTCGCGGTTTGCTACGACAGCACCGGCAGGTTGAGAGGCGACCGAGGTTTGAATCGGGGCGGACGAACCGGCATTCGATTGCGGCACGCACGGAATGTCCGTGGTCGATGCGGGCGCGGAAATATCGCCGACGCTCTCGCCCTCTTCCATCAGTACGGCGATCAGGTCGTTGACCTTCACACCTTGAGTTCCGGCGGGGACGACGATCTTGCCGAGGATACCTTCATCGACAGCTTCGACTTCCATCGTCGCCTTGTCGGTTTCGATTTCGGCGATCACGTCACCGGCTTTGACTTCGTCACCTTCGTTTTTGACCCATTTGGCCAGATTGCCTTCCGTCATGGTCGGCGAGAGTGCGGGCATTAAAATATTTGTTGGCATGGTTCTTCTCTACTTTGTGCTGTAAAACATAAGCGGTAACGAAATCAAGGCGAGGAGAATTCCCGTCGCATTAATCATCGACATATTTTCTTTGAACACGGTAAGGCCGATCAATGTCGTCAGGGCAAGACACCCCGCACTAATGGCCGACATAGACAGACTCATCGGTGCCGCGCGGTTGAACATTGCCGCAATGCTGATGTCTACAATGATCACCACGAGCCCTGCGCCGACGGCAAACAGAACAGGGACAAGCGGCAAGTCCTGAATATAACCGAACGGTTTGCCGTACATGTGCCAGAAAAACAGCGGTATCATCGCGATAAAGCCAGCCGCGTACATAACCGATGCAAACATGATTGGTGGCAGATTGCTGCCGCCAATCTTGGCGCATATGTTATAGCCGATCAGTCCGATCGTCGCGAACAGGGCAAACGGCACCCATGATTGCAAAACAATACTCATAACCGCACCTTTCTAAAGGCTAGCATTTCTCCACGCTCGCCTTTGTCATTAATTTTATTAGCCTTTTCAAAAACATCCCATGCGATATGACGGTTGGGTTGTTGATTGGCTACGTCTTCGCCGCCCGGATCATGGGCAACAATACCGTTTTCATCGTAACCGAACACCAGAATGGAATGCGGCCAGCATCTATTCGCCCAACCATAAATAATGGCGCCATCAACCCATGTTGCGATCAGGTAACCGTTATCCAGCAATGCTTTATATTCATCCAGTTCATAACTGCGTGGATAAATATTTAAACCTTTCGTCGCGAGTAGATCTTTCGCGTCGGCCACCGCGCGAGTTATGTCGCTGAGGTGGAAATTTTCTTCGGCATACGCGGGATTGAATTTTTCCGAGATATATTCCTTTGGGCGCTTTACGAATTCCACATAATCAAGCGGGTCGTACACGACCACGTCATATCCCATTTTTGCGGTTTCGATATACCCCTTCATATTCCATGTCAGAAGCCCTTCAACATGGCCCGTCAAATCATCCAGTTCCTCCCATGACCATTCTTTGTCGGGATTGAAATACTCATAGCCCATGCGCAAACACGCCTGTGAACAATGACTGTCCGACGGATTTGCATGATATGGAATGGCGGAGTGCATCAGCGATTACACCTCGATCAGAACGTCGGTCCACAGATCTTCGGGCGGAAGCTCTGGCGAGCTTTGTGCGAAGTCGGCAGATTCGTTGACGATACGTTTGATCTCTTGCTCGATGGCTTTGAGGTCGTCTTCCTTCACGCCTGCATCTTCGAGCATCTGCACGCGCAGATTGGCGATCGGGTCGCGGTTGGATTTCATCTCGTCGACTTCTTCCTTGGTGCGGTACTTCGCCGGATCGGACATGGAGTGTCCGCGATACCGGTATGTCATCACTTCGAGAATATAGGGGCCGTTGCCGGAACGCACATAATCGAGCGCCTGACGCGCGGCGGCCTGAACGGTGAACACATCCATGCCGTCGACCTGCTCGCCCGGAATGCCATAGCCTGCACCGCGCGCATAGAGCTGTCCGGCGGACGAGCGCTTCACGCTTGTGCCCATGCCGTATTGATTGTTTTCGATGACGTAGAGAACGGGCAGCTTCCACAGAGCGGCCATGTTGTAGCATTCACCGACCTGCCCCTGATTCGCGGACCCATCGCCCATATAGGCAACCGCCACGCCGCCGTCACCCTTATATTTATGCGCGAAGCCAAGGCCCGTGCCGATGGAGGTCGACGCGCCGACAATCCCGTGGCCGCCGAAAAAGCCCTTCTCTTGCGAAAACATATGCATCGAGCCGCCCTTGCCGCGCGAATACCCGCCCGCGCGCCCCGTCAGCTCGGCCATCACGCCTTTGGCCTCCATGCCTTTTGCCAGCATATGGCCATGGTCGCGATAGGTTGTCACGACGGTATCTTGCGGTTCCTGAACGGATTGAATGCCGGTTACCACGGCTTCCTGACCTATATATAAGTGGCAAAAACCACCAATCAGCCCCATGCCATACAGCTGCCCGGCCTTTTCTTCAAAACGGCGGATCAGGAGCATATCGCGGTAAAGCGCTTTCATCTCGTCCGGCGATGGTGTTGGCGATGTGTTGGAAACGGATTTCAGTTTGTTCGGCTTGGCTTTGTTGGTGGCCACAATGTCCCTCATCCCATAATTGACAATGAAGGGATTTTTACCCCATTGCGGGGTGGGTTCCAAGCAAAAAAGATGCCTTTTGTGCGGCGCAACACACTGATTTCACAAGGATTTTTAATAAATTAAAGGCTTTTGGCGACAATGTTGCTATCGGACCAGAATTTGCTCGTTTTCACCCGTATAGCCCAGCATGATCCGCACGCGCTCTTCCAGCAAATCACGGTCGATCGACCCGGGGCGCATCATCACGACCCGCTTTTCGAGATCGCCACGCTCTGTGGTCAGGCGGGCAAGCTCCTGTTCCTGCCTCGCGACCTGATTATCAAGCGACATCAGGCTGAGCAGGCTCCGGTTTCCGGCAATCAGGTGATAGGAAAAATAGACGCTCAGGCAAATGCCGATGACGGCAACGAGGTTTTGCCGCACGAGATAGCGTTTGTCGATCAGGCGTTTCATAAGGTTATTGAATCATGGAGGCGCAGGGGCGTCAATTATTATAATCGACGGCCCTGTTATTTTGTTAAGCCGCTTGTGCCTGTGCGCCGTTGTAGGTGGCTTCTAACGTGATGTCCGCATTCAGCAGTTTGCTGATCGGGCAGCCCTTTTTCGCATCATTCGCGGCTTTCTCAAGTGCGGCGTTGTCGGCCTGCGGCGCGGTCACGGCCAGCACGAGATGCGATTTCGTCACCGAGAATCCGGCATCGTCTTTTTCAAGGCTGATCGTGCATTTGGTTTCGATCTTGTCGGCGGTGATGCCAGCTTTGCCGAGTTCGGCGGAGAGCGCCATCGAAAAACACCCTGCATGGGCGGCGGCAATCAGCTCTTCGGGGTTGGTGCCTGCCTGCCCGTCAAAGCGCGTGTTGAAACCGTACGGGTTGCTTTTCAGCGCGCCGGATTCGGTCGTGATCTGGCCTTTACCGGATTTGAGATCGCCTTCCCACTGGGCGTTTGCGAATTTATTGATGGTCATGGGGTTTCTCCTATTATGCAGCTTTCTTGTTGGTTTTTTGGGACGGCAGAGTGCGCAGGACGGACGCGCCCGCATATTTCGCCGCCGGGCCAAGTTCCTCTTCGATACGCAGTAACTGATTATACTTGGCGATCCGATCCGAACGCGAGAGCGATCCTGTCTTAATCTGGCCCGCATTGGTGGCCACGGCAAGGTCCGCGATGGTCGCGTCTTCTGTTTCGCCCGAACGGTGCGAAAGCACGACGCCGAAATTGGCGCGCTTGGCCATTTCGATGGCCTCGAAGGTTTCGCTCAGCGTGCCGATCTGGTTGACCTTCACCAGAATGGCGTTGGCGGATTTTTCGTCAATGCCGCGAGTTAATCTGTTCGGATTCGTTACAAACAGATCGTCACCGACGAGTTGCACTTTATCACCGAGCGCAGCGGTCAGGTTCGCCCAGCCTGTCCAATCGTCTTCGGCGAGGCCATCTTCGATTGAACAAATCGGATAAGCGGCGCAAAGTTCCTGATAGAATGCAACCATCTGGTCGCTTGTCTTGACTTCCTTGCCGCCGTTCAGGTGGTAGGCGCCGTCCTTAAAAAATTCCGTCGACGCACTGTCGAGCGCAATCATAACGTCTTCGCCCGGCTTATAGCCCGCCGATTCAATGGAGGCCATGATGGTATCGATCACTTCACCGGCACAGGCGATATTGGGGGCAAATCCGCCTTCGTCGCCGACATTGGTGTTATGCCCGGCCTTTTTCAATTGGCTTTTCAAGGCATGAAAAACCTCTGCACCGCACCGCAAGGCTTCAGAAAAGCTGGCGGCGCCTGTCGGCATAATCATAAATTCCTGAATATCGAGCGGGTTGTCGGCATGCGCGCCGCCATTGATGATGTTCATCATCGGTGTCGGCAATAAATGCGCGTACGGCCCCCCGAGATATCTATAGAGCGGCATATCAAGCTCCACCGCGATAGATTTCGCCACCGCCATCGACACACCAAGGATTGCGTTCGCGCCAAGTTTCGATTTGTTCGGCGTGCCGTCCAGCTCGCACATCGTCTGGTCAATAAAGACCTGTTCTTCCGGATCAAGCCCGATCAGTTCTTCGGCGATCAGTGTGTTGACGTTTTGAACGGCTTTGAGCACACCCTTGCCGAGATAGGCGTTCTTGTCGCCATCGCGCAGCTCGACGGCTTCGTGCGCGCCGGTGCTCGCGCCGGAGGGTACGGCAGCGCGGCCTATGGCTCCGCTCTCCAGCGTCACATCGACTTCGATGGTGGGGTTGCCACGGGAGTCCAGAATCTGGCGGGCGGTGATATCGACAATAGCGCTCATAAAAATCCTCTCTTGAATAGTTAGGGAGGATTAAACACCACTGAAAGAAAAATGAAAAGAGGCGCTTTAGGCAGTCGTGTTGACGTTGCCGCCGCGCGAGGAACCTGAAACGCCATTGACCGTATCCGAGCCGCGCAGATTTTCGGCGATCTGACTTTGCGGCAGTTTGGCGCGGATGGCCATGATTTGTTGCTGCATGGTTTCGATGGAACTCATCTTGATTGTGCTCATACCGAACACGGCATTGAAGCCGCTCTTTGTTTCGCTCAGGAATTTCTCCGTTTGCAGGCGCGCATTGGTGGACAGGCCCACCCCGTTATTGCCCGCAATGTTGCGACCGATGGCCAGAATGTTATTCCCCAGATTATTACCGCCATCGAGAATACTGGGTGTACTAGGGGACTGGCCCTTACTATTGGCCAGAATAGCTGAATTCAAATAACGCGACGCTCCTGCAACGCTGGTCATGTGGCCTCCTGCCTATTCTTTATCCTACCATTATAGCAGGAAATTTTATGAACGGGATGTTAATTTTTGGCGATTTCATCCAATTTTTTGAGGATTTCTAATGTTTTTTCCATATCGGAGAGCCTTACCATATTCGGCCCGTCCGAGGGCGCGTTATCCGGGTTCTGATGCGTTTCCATGAAAACCCCCGCCACGCCAACGGCCACAGCCGCACGTGCCAGAACCGGCACCATGGTGCGGTCGCCACCCGACGATGCCCCCTGCCCGCCCGGTTGCTGGACGGAATGGGTGGCATC
>CAYSGL010000052.1:940-8098 GCA_964430725.1 uncultured Pseudobdellovibrionaceae bacterium | reverse complement strand
GCGCTTGTATAAATCCAAGGCCAAAAATGCGCAGGAAGCCCACGAAGCCATCCGCCCGACCGATCTATCCAAGTCGCGCGCCGGTGACGATGAGCAGCAACGCCGCCTGTACGACCTCATCTGGAAACGTACAATGGCAAGCCAGATGGAAAACGCCGTCCTCGATCAGGTCAGCGCGGATATTTCGGATGGCACCGATGACGTTGTCCTGCGCGCCACCGGATCGGTCATCGCGTTCGATGGGTTCCTGACCCTGTACATCGAAACCAAAGAAGAAGATGAGGAAGACGAGGAATCCAGACTCCTGCCACCCCTGAATGAAGGGGACCCGACAAAATTGATGGAAGTGCGCGAAAACCAGCATTTCACCCAACCGCCGCCGCGCTATTCCGAAGCCTCGCTGGTCAAGAAACTAGAAGAGTTGGGCATTGGCCGTCCGTCTACATACGCATCCATCTTGCAGGTCCTGCGCGATCGAAACTATGTGACGATGGACCGTAAGCGATTCATTCCCGAAGATCGGGGTCGGCTTGTCACGACATTTCTCGCGAAATTCTTCACACGCT
The DNA here is from genome assembly GCA_964430725.1 of uncultured Pseudobdellovibrionaceae bacterium. GTDB lineage: Bacteria > Pseudomonadota > Alphaproteobacteria > Micavibrionales > Micavibrionaceae > CAYSGL01. The sequence continues at coordinate 7,532 of CAYSGL010000052.1, read as the reverse complement.
ATGTCGACTATGATTTCACAGCCAATCTCGAAGAGGAGCTGGACGCAATCGCCGACGGCCAGGTCAATTGGAAAGAGGCCCTGCGCCAATTCTGGATCGACTTTCATAAGGCTGTCAATGAAACCAAGGATCTGACTATCACAGAAGTCATTGATCATCTTGATGCCGATCTGGGACCGCATTTCTTCCCCAACGGCGAAGCCGACCGCGCCTGTCCCACGTGCGTACAGGAGAAGCGTACAGGCGGACGCCTGTCCCTGAAACTCGGGAAATTCGGTGCCTTTATCGCGTGCTCCAACTATCCCGATTGTAAGTTCACCAAGCCGCTGGAAATGCCGAGCGATGGCGATGACGAGGGGGCGGCACTGGCCAATGAGCCGAAAATTCTTGGCACCGACCCTGCGACAGGACGCTCTGTTTCCCTGCGCCGGGGACCGTACGGGCCGTACGTACAAATTGATCCCGGCGAAGAAACAGCCGCAGAAAAAGCGGAATGGGAAGCCGTTCTGCAAAAACAACAGGACGATTATAAAGCCAAAGTCGAAAAGGCATTGGCCGCCGGCAAGAAACCACCCAAAGAGCCAAAACCAAAAAAGAAACCCGTTCCCAAACCAAAGCGGCAAGGAATTCCCAAGGATATTTCCCTGGAGGATGTGAATTTGAAGGTGGCGCTTCGCCTGCTGGCTCTGCCGCGCGATATTGGCACGCATCCGGAAAGCGGATTGATGATCAAGGCAGGGATCGGGCGTTTTGGGCCTTACCTGTTGCATGACGGCAAGTTCAAATCCATTCCGAAAGACGACGATGTTCTGACAATCGGCATGAACCGCGCCGTAGAATTGTTGGCCCAGCCCGCCAAACCGCGCTTTGCGAAAAAATCTTCTACCCAAAAAGCACCCGCCAAGAAAACAGCGGCCAAAAAGTCTGCTGTGAAGAAAGCGGCAGCGAAGAAAAACACCAAAAAGGCCGCAAAAAAGACGACCAAGAAAAAGGCGGATTAAACGGTCATACGGGTTGACCCCTCGGGGTCGAATCCCATTTTAATAAAGAAAAGAAAGGGTTTTACCATGTCGAGTGTCAAAGTATCGGATGCAGAATTCGAAAATGAAGTATTAAAAGCCGATGGTCCCGTCATCGTGGATTTCTGGGCGGAATGGTGCGGCCCATGCAAGGCGCTCTCTCCGCTGGTGGACGAGCTGGCTGGCGAGCTGGCCGGAAAAGCCAAGGTTGTGAAGATCAATATTGATGAAAATCCCAATGCGCCGACAAAATACGGCGTGCGCGGCATCCCGACATTGATGGTGTTTAAAGACGGCCAGCTCGTCGACACCAAAGTAGGCGGCATGTCCAAATCGCAGTTGAGCGAGTGGGCGCAAGGGGCGTTATAAGAATCGATAAAAGATTGTAAAAAAGGCCGCATCGTCTGCGGCCTTTTTGTTATTCGCTTTTTGTCGGCGCCTCATCCTTTGGCGCGGCCTTGATATCGGATGACAGCATCATCACAGCCTGACGGCCCTCCATCTTTGCATCCTGATCAACCTTTGAATAGGGTGCTAAATCATCGCGGAAACGGCGAACGACCGATAAGGCCAGATCCTGGTGCGCCATTTCACGGCCACGGAAACGCAGTGTAACTTTGACTTTATCTCCTGCCTCAAGGAAGCGCTGGGCATTACGCAGCTTCACTTGATAGTCGTGCTCTTCGATGCCCGGGCGCAGTTTCACTTCCTTTACATCAACGGTCTTTTGCTTCTTGCGCGCTTCGGCGGCCTTTTTCTGCATCTCGTATTTGTACTTGCCGTAGTCAAGGATCTTGCAGACAGGCGGTTCCGCATTCGGGGAAACTTCGACGAGATCAAGCCCGGCTTCCTCGGCACGCCGCAACCCCTCCGATGGTGTGACGACACCAACCATTTCTCCATTTTCATCGATCAGGCGGATTTTAGGGGCACGAATCTGTGCATTGATGCGAGGGCCGTCATCGACGGGTTTACGCGGAACGAAAGGTGGTCTGGCTATGGGACAATCTCCTGTTTCTTATTCAAGCCGTTTATACTAAAAAATGGGCCGCTTAATCTTAAGCGGCACACGCCCTATACATACGGCGATTTATGACCAAATTCAAGGGGATTCGGGGATTAATACGGTGCTTTGGCGGCAGCGACGAGATCCACGATGGCGGTGTGCCTGTCGGCCATTTTCTGTCCATCGGACCCAAGCTGGCGGATGGCGATTGTGCCCTCTTCGGCCTCGCGCTTGCCCACGACGAACAGATAGGGGATCTTTTGCAGGGAATGTTCACGCACCTTGTAGTTGATTTTCTCGTTGCGAATATCAATTTCGGCGCGGATACCCGCCGCCTTGAGGTCATCGAACAATTGCTGCGCATAGCCATCGGCCTCGTCAGTGATGGTTGCGACAACACATTGTACGGGGGCGAGCCACAAAGGTAATTTACCCGCATAGCTTTCGATCAGGATACCGATAAATCGCTCGATCGAGCCGAGTACCGCGCGATGCAGCATAACGGGACGCTGGCGCGAACCGTCCTCCGCCGTATAAGCGGCGTCGAGACGTTCGGGCATATTGAAATCGAGTTGGATGGTGCCGCACCCCCATTCGCGGCCAATGGCATCGCGGATGATGAAAGCCAGTTTAGGGCCATAGAATGCGCCGTCTCCGGGAGAAATTTCGTATTTCATTCCCATGGTTTTCAGGGCTTCTTCAAGCGCGCTTTCGGCCTTGTCCCATAAGGCGTCCGAGCCGATGCGGTTTTCGGGGCGCGTTTCAAGCTTAACGATGTAATCATCAAACCCCAGATCCTTATAAATCGCTTTGGTCAATTCACAGAATTTGATCGACTCAGAGAGAATTTGATCTTCGCGGCAAAAGATGTGCGCGTCGTCCTGCGTGAACTGGCGCACGCGCATCAGACCGTGCAGCGCGCCATGCGCCTCGTTGCGGTGACAGCAGCCAAATTCGGCAAGGCGCAATGGCAAATCACGGTATGATTTGATGCCCTGCTTAAAAATCTGCACATGCGCAGGACAGTTCATCGGCTTCAATGCCAGCACATGCTCGAATGCTTTATCCGAGACAAGCGGCTTACCCTCTTCGAGCGAGGGAATTTCATCAGGCACCAGGAACATACCGTCGCGGTATTTCTGCCAGTGACCTGAGGCCTCCCAGAATTTCTTATCGAGCAGTTGCGGTGTTTTGACTTCCTGATATCCGTCATCACGCAGACGCCGGCGGAGATATCCTTCCAAGGCCACCCATATTTCCCAACCTTTGGGATGCCAGAAAACAGAACCCTGTGCTTCTTCTTGCATATGAAACAAATCAAGCTCGCGCCCGATTTTACGGTGGTCGCGTTTTTCCGCCTCTTCAAGATGCGTCAGGTAATTTTGCAATTCTTTATCATTGCGCCATGCCGTGCCATAAATGCGCGTTAATTGGGCCTTGGAAGAATCGCCGCGCCAATACGCACCCGCCACCTTCATCAATTTGAACGCAGTACCGACATGTTTTGTCGTCGGCATATGCGGCCCACGACATAAATCGAGCCATTCGCCTTGCTTATAAATCTTGATCTCTTCACCTTCCGGTAGATCGCGGATTAATTCCGCCTTAAAGCGTTCACCCTTCTTTTCAAAAAAATCGATCGCCTGATTACGATCCCATACTTCACGGGTGAAAGCCGCACCGCGTTCGACGATTTTTTTCATTTCTTTTTCAATGGCGGCAAAGTCTTCGGTTGAAAAAGGCTCGTTGCGGAAAAAGTCGTAATAAAAACCATTCTCGATATTTGGACCGATCGTGACCTGCGTACCGGGGAAGAGTGTTTGCACCGCTTCGGCCAGAACGTGGGCGCAATCGTGGCGGATCATGCCAAGCGCCTCGTCGTCCTCGCGCTTTACCAACGCAATCGACACATCTGTTGTAATCGGCAGGGACAGATCGGAAAGGACACCATCAATCTTGACCGCCACACATGCCTTGGCCAAACTTTTGGAAATGCTCTCGGCGATCTCCATTCCTGTCGTACCGCCTGCATAGGTACGGGTTGCCCCGTCCGGCAAAGTCACGGTAATCTGGTTCTGGGATGTCATTTTTTGCGCTTCCATCGTATATCCTGTCATTCAGGGTGATATTTAACCCAAGGAAACGGCCAAGGTCACGGAATTTTTTGATGCAACAAGCCCTGAAAACCCTTTATCAGCGTTTTGCGGCCCGCCGCGTCTTCTCACGCTGGGCCGCCAGCTATGAAACAGACGTCGCCTGCCACCGCTATAGCGCCGCCCAAGCCGTGGCGCAAGCGGTCGCCCCCTATCTGGAGCCAGAAAGCCGCGTGCTGGATCTGGGCATCGGCACCGGCCTGATATGGCAGGATCTGGAGATACCCGAGAGCACCGAAATAAGCGGAATAGACATCTCAGCCGATATGCTCGTACAGGCCTCCTCCAACCCCGATATCGGCTCTCTATTCTTATGTGACGCAGGGCGGGAAATCTGGCCCGTCGAGGACGGATATCTTGATGCGGTCGTTTCTGGCGGATTATTTGAGTATCTGACGCAAACCATGGCAAAGCATGTTTTCAAAGAAGCGGCGCGGAGTTTGCGCACCGGCGGCCTGTTTATCGCGACCTATATTCCGGCAGAAATCAATATGGCACGCCTTTGGAAAGGTCAGTCCGGCAACATCCTGTCATGCCGATATGCTCCTGAATGGTTGGAAAACCAGCCCGGTTTTCGCGTCGTGCAACATACCGCGCCTTTTCCAGGATCTGTCTTTTCAGATGGTTCTTCTTACGATTATCGCCTGATTATGTTAGAGCGCGTTTAGCGCTCGCGCATCGCGCCATCCAGTGTTTTGATGAACGGCTTCATCAGATATTCCATGACGGTTTTCTCCCCGGTCAGAATATCGACACTCGCCACCATGCCTGGAATGATCGGCAAAACCTCATCGCGGCGCTTAAGCGTATTGTCTTCGGTCCGGATACGGACCAGATAGTAGCTGTTTCCTTCCTCATCCGTGACAGCATCGGGAGAAATACTCACCACTTTACCTTTCAGCCCGCCATAAACAGAGAAGTCATAGGCAGTAATTTTTACAACCGCATCCTGATCAGGATAAAGAAAAGCAATATCTTTGGGGGAAATACGCGCCTGTACCAATAACTGGTCGTCCTTTGGCACGATCTCGATAAAGGTTTGGCCCGGCTGGACAACGCCGCCTTGGGTGTAGACTGCGACTTCCTTGATATATCCATTAACGGGGGACTTTATTTCTGTTCTCTCACGCCGATCGGCCAATCCCGTCAAACTTTCGCGAATGGCATTCATCTCTGTCAGCTTGGCGGACAACTCTGTTTGCGCTGTCGCTTTGGCTGTTGAATTAATATCGCGAATACGCGCATCAGCCTCCGATATAGCGGATCGGGCGCGCGGGATAGCCGCTGTGACACTATTAAGTTCCGTTTGGCGCTCTTTGATCTGACGATCAAGCTGTAACAATTCCATGCGCGGAGCAGACCCGCTGGCGACAAGCGGCGCAACCATTGCCTTTTCCTCTTCGGCCAAAGACAATTGCCCGCGCAAATCGTTCTGCTTGATCTGTAACTCATTCAACTCCTGAGAGCGCTGGCTTTTTTGTTGCTGGAAAATCATGGTTTGCGTATTGATGCGATCCTGATTGGCGCGAAAAGTATTCATTTCCTCGGCCACACTTTGCGGCGCCCCTTTCATCACATTCTCAGGAAATTGCGGCACTTTTCCTTCAGCCTCAGCTTGCAGGCGTGTCACCGTGGCCAACGTGCCGAGATAACGCGCTTCGCTGGAGCCGTATTCAGATGCAGCCGCCACATCGCGCAGACGGGCCAATGTCTGCCCGACTTCGACTTCATCACCCTCTTTCACCAGCATTTCTTCAAGTATGCCGCCTTCGAGAGAAGAGATTTTCTGAATTTCACTTGACGGGATGACCGTTCCATCTCCGCGCGTCACTTCCTCCAGAACGGCATAATTGGCCCACGCAATCGCAATAAAAAAGAATAAAACAATGCTAATCATCAAGATGTGCCTCGATAACGGCATATCATCATCAGTCATAAAGAAATGTTCGGCATGGGCTTTCGCCTTGCCGATTTGATCATTCATCCACGCCGATCGTTGTGTATCAAATGCTTTAATCGGCGGGGTATCAATGCCCGACAATTGATCCATTTGCGATTTCAACGCCTGCGCGAGACGCGGATCGTTGCCCGATATTTCCTTGATAGGCTTTTTCTTTTTAAACATGTCTAAACATCCGTTTGTTCGACTGACGTACCATAGGCGCGCGCCTGAAGTTTTCTGATAACATCATCTTTCAGGCCATAATCTATGATACGCCCGCGATCGATCAGGATTAATTTATCAACCAGAGTCAGCATTGCGCCTTTGTGGGTGATCAAAATTGTCGTTCTGCCTTTGATTAAATGTTCCAGGCGTTTTTTCAAGCGTGCCTCGGATGCGGGATCCATGGAGGCGGTCGGCTCATCCAGAATTAAAACAGGCGGATCATAAAGCAAAGCACGGGCTATCGCGA
>CAYSGL010000052.1:0-930 GCA_964430725.1 uncultured Pseudobdellovibrionaceae bacterium | reverse complement strand
CTGGCCGCCGGACAAGGCTTCGCCGCGTTCGCCCACTTGCGTATCCAGGCCATGCTGCGATTCTTTCAAAAACTCCATCACGCCCGCTAATTCTGCCGCGCGCAGGACGGCGCGATCAGGTGCGGTTTCGTGGCCCATGGTAATATTTTGCCGGACAGATCCATAGAATAGCTGCGGGCTTTGTTGAACGGCCCCAATGTTACGGCGCAAATCCCCGGGATCCACCTGGCGAACATCTGTCCCATCAAGTTGCACTGATCCGCTCTTCGGTTCGTATAAATTAATCAACAACCGTTCAATCGTTGTTTTACCCGATCCAACCGCGCCGATAATACCAACATGCTCGCCTGCCTCAATTGTGAAATTGATATTATTGAGTGCAGGCATGTTTTGTTCAGGATAGTGGAACGTCACATCACGAAACTCCACTTTTCCCAAGATAGAGGGCATGGAAATGAAATGTTTCCCAACGGGCCGCTCTACGGGTTTCTTCATCAGGTTATTCAGTTGCTCCAAACCTTCACGCGATTGTTGGAAACGGACCATCAAGCCTGCAATTTGTGCCAGCGGCGCCATGGCGCGACCCGACAAGATAACGCATGCGATTAATGCCCCCATCGACATCTTTGCATCGGCAATCAGAAAAACGCCGACTATTACCACGCCAACACCAACCAGCTGCTGCATAAAAACAGCAAAGTTAACAGCCATCGTATTAACACGGCGGGAGCGGACGGACGTACGGGACGATTTTTCCGTTAATTCTTCCCAGTTTCTTTGGGCATGACCTTCAGCGGCCTGAACCTTGATTGTTTCCAAGCCGGTGATGGTTTCAAATAGCAGCGCATTCTTTAATGCGCTTTCCATCATCGATGTCTTGATAATTTTTTTCAGTGGCCCTTGCAGCAGGAAGCCAACCAGCAACACGAC
>CAYSGL010000051.1:0-8142 GCA_964430725.1 uncultured Pseudobdellovibrionaceae bacterium | reverse complement strand
CCTTGCCGCCCGCCGTGGTGGGACAGGGCGGAACGGGGCGCAAGACGCGCCTGGTCGAAGCGATTTTCCGGCTGGAAAATACACAGGCTTTAAAGCTCGATGTCGGGCGCGGGTTAAAAGATATCACCTTGCGCGAAATCGGCGATGCGTTGCTGGATCAACCACCGCCGGTTGTCAACGGCGATGTGCGCGTGCGCGCGCTGGGCTGGCAACAGGACGGGACGGATTCGCTATGGCGTATCGAACAGGACGAACCCTATCCCTGTACGTTGCTCAGCGTCACGGCGGAGTTGAAGGTGAATGATTAGGCAGAGATGACGTGATAAACTATCTGATATAAGACTCTCGTCCGTTGAATATCCCGAGCATTGATTTTTTGGGATATTCTTTTTGCCGCTGACGTAGTTTTTGCATATGGACGGCGGCGGGCATATCCCAGTCCTCTTGCGTATAGTCATGCGTTATCAGACCGCCATACATGACGCCGATGGATGGTTTGCTGAACATGGAATCTTCCCATTCCAGCTTTTTATAGTCGTATTGATATCGCTCGTCGGGCGGCCTGTACCATTTTTCACGGGTCAGGATGTAAATATTATTGGCATCATCCTGTCCCAGTACCTTGTAGAGGCCTTCATCATTGATTTCGCCTGTCGGGACATAGGTGCTGACATACCGGCCATCGTCGTAAAAGTGATAGGAAAAACGCATATCCGATAAGCCGCGCCATTCGCCGAGAAAATGCGGGGGCAGGGATGTCGGTTCCTGCGCGGCGCAGGCGGTCAGTAAAAAGACCGAATATATAGCGAGAATAATTTTACCAACCATACCCCATTATGGGCGGCGGATGCCGTCTGTCAATTACAGAAGAGAAAAGGAGAAAAACGATGGGTGGATTTTCAAGTGTTATGACGGGCTTGTCGCTCGTCGGGAATTTGATCGGCGGTTACGCGCAGGATAACGCGGATTACCGCGCGCAAAAAGCGCAGCAAGAGGAAAATTACCGCTATGCCGTGGATCAGGCGGCGGCAAAACGCGAACAGGTGCGGTTACAGGGCGAAGCGGATGAAGCGACGCGTCAGGCGGCCTTGAAACGGTCGGTTGCGCGGCAGCGTGCTTCTTACGGGGCCAGCGGCATTGCGTCATCCGAGGGATCGGGGCGCGCGGTCTTGCTGGGTCTGTTTGATGAAAGCGAGGATGAACGCCGCCGGCGCGAAGAGCTGGATAAGTTGCGCTATCACGCGATTGAATCCGATCTCGCGCACGAAAGAAACCGCAATGTGCTGAGTTTAAGCGCCCAGCGCGATCGTAAAAATATTGCCCAGATTATCGGCCTGACAAAAACGGCGGGTGGCGCAGGCAAGTTGCTCGATTAACAATCGGCGCGGCTAGCGAACGGTATCAAGCTGGCGCAGCACGCCGTGCGACGCGCTGCCGCGCTCGGGCGCCTTGCCGCTGGAAAATGAATCGTACGGATCGAAGGTTTTGCTGCGGCTGGGCGTGTATGTGCGCACGCGGTCTTCCTTGCGCCCGCGTTCTTCATACCACGGGCCGCGATCCTTGGGTTTGTCGAACGGATTTTCGTAGTAGGAGGGGCGGGAATCACGACGGTTCCACCCGTCATCATCGTCATCATCATCCCAGGCAAAAGCGGGGAGGGCAGTCAGCAGGATGGCGGCGTAGGCCAGCAAGATAAATTGTTTCATACAGCCAATAAAACCCATGGTTACGTGGCTGTCAACAAGAATTTACAAGAATAAAAGGAATTAACTATGAGCGATCATATCAAAATGCCGGCGGTGGCCCCGCTGGTCCGTTATGCCGCAAACGGCGTGCAGACGGTTTATGCATACCCTTTTCCGATTTTTGCCAGCGAGGATCTGGCCGTTTATATCGACGGCGCACGCCAGTATAGCGGCTTTAGCGTTGCCGATGCGGGACAGACGAACGGCGGAACAGTGACGTTTAGCACGCCGCCGGTCGAAGGATGCGTTGTAACGCTGGCCCGGCGCTTGCCGATTGAACGGGTCACGGATTTTATCGAAGGCGGGGAGTTCGCCGCGTCCGCGATTAATGCCGAGCTGGATTATCTGACCGCCGCGATCCAGCAGGTCCAGCGTGACCAGTCCGTATTCCTGCGTTATCACGACCATGAAACACCCGCCGATACGATCATGCCCGATCGCGCCGCGCGCGCAGGCAAAGCGCTGGGATTTGATGAAAACGGCGATCCTGTTGCCGTGTCGCTGGAAGGGAGTATGGCGCTGCCCGATGTGATGATGGCGGGCGCCGGCGCGGTGACGCGCACGACCCAGGATAAAATGCGCGAGCGCGTGTCGGTGCGTGATTTCGGCGCGCATGGCGACGGGCTGATGGATGACACGCTGGCCTTTCACAAGGCTTTGTCGGCGCATGATCATGTCTATGTTCCGCCCGGCACCTATCTGATTTCAGCGCCGATTACGTTGATTGACCGTCAATCGCTGATCGGGGCGGGACAGGCGAGCGTGATCGAAGCGAATGGCGATGATTTCAACGCGATCGAGATTGTCGGGCCGTATAACCGCGTGGCCGATGTGCGGATCGAGGGCGGGGATGCGGGATTGTACCTGTATGGCCGCGAGGGTGTTTGTGTCCAGAATAATATAACCGACGTGACAATCTTCGGCGCGCAGAGAGGCGTTGTTCTGGACGGGTATGATGATACGAACAAGCCGTGTTATTGGAATAATTTTTGCCGCGTGCTGGTTGCGCAGATGGCAGTGCATGGATTCCATCTGACCAAAACCGGTGCGGGCGATACGCCCAATGCCAATAAATTTCATGTCTGCCGCGCGTACTCGCTGGGCGAAAGCACAAGCGGGGCGGGATTTTTCGTGGAACACGGATCGTTCAACAACGCCTTTGTTGATTGTGAGGCAAATGTCGCGGGCGGCGCACAGGGTTGTTTTATCATCGGCGCGGGATCGTACAAGACATTGTTGGTCAACCCTTATGCCGAAAGCAATAGCGGTGTACCGAATGTTAAACTGGAAGCGGGATCGAACGAAACCGCGATCTATAATTTATTTTCGGCATCGGACGGCGCGGCCATATGGGATTTATCGGGCGGGCAATACACCGCGTACAACAGCGGCTACCCCTATAAAAACCGTTTTGGAAAAACATCCATCAGCGATGCGACCGCGACATTACTGCGCTATGATACCGAGTATATCGAGGCCAGCGGCAGCGTCACGCTGGATACTTCGCATTCGGTCCATCTGGTATCGAGCTATGGCGGCGCGCTGACGGTTGAATTGCCGCCTGCGACAGAGGCGCAGGGCTGTATGATGGTCATCAAGAAAGTCGATATTTCCGGCAACGTCATTACCGTGACCGAAGAGGACGGCGATGGACCGGACAAGCGGCATTATTATCTGGGCGCGGAAAACGACTACGTCCAGATGATTTCGAACGGCGCGCGCTGGTACGTCATTTCATCAAACCGCGCACCGGGCAATACGCGTTTTTTTGAAGGATCTGGGACGTATGATATCGATATGGCGGTCGATACATACCTGATTTCATCGTGGGGCGGCGCGATCACCGCCCGCCTGCCGCCGGCCAATGCCCCCGAAGCGGTCGGGCGCAGCGTCAGCATCAAGAAAACCGATTCATCGGCGAATAAAATTACGATTACCGAGCTGGGCGGCGTCGGGCCGGATAATTATGCGCAGGAACTGACGTCGCAATATAACGCGATCACCGTCGTGTCGAACGGCGGCCAGTGGTATGTGGTCAGTAAATATTAGAAAGGAGAGCGTGATGAAAAAAAGAATGAAGGGACCTATGAGTCTTAAATGGCGGATTGAGAATGATCCTGATAAACGCAAAGAAGCAATCTTGAATGATATACCAATCAGGTTTGAAATTGATGAAGTGCGCGACCCATCTCATACAATGTCTTTTTGGGATGATCTGTATAACGTTGATGCGTATGGCAGGGAAGCTGTTCAAAAATATAATCCTACGATATCAAAATACTCGGAGAAACATAATATCGATCCTGATATAATCAGGGCTACGATGTATGCTGAAAATGCAAGAGGACATAAAATTATCCTGAATGATTTAGCTGACAAATTTGGAAAGTCTGATAGTCTTATGCCTATGAATATTCAAAAGAATATGTGGGCACAAATTGTGGGTAGACAGCCAGAAGAAATGTATGATCCAGAGGTTAATATAGAATCTTCAGCCGTACTGCTAAGGCGCATAGCCAATGCACTTGATAAGCCAACACCTAGTAAGGTTGGTACTTTGTGGAACGATTTAGGTGCTAGAAAAACAAGCAAATTCGGACACTATATAGGAAATTTATATCAAGAAAAAACATGGAACAGAGCCGATTGAAAATATACAGGACGGGGATTGATATATGGCTGGGCATCTCGCTTGTTGTTATAGCTGTTTTTATATATTTTTTTGTTGTCGTATCCGTTGAGATGGCAGATTTTTGCGGGCATGGAGAAATAGAGCGAGCCGGATTATTAAAGCCTTTATATCAATATGCGGGATGCGTTATTGATTGGCGCAGTTTTTTTGGTGAATTTGTTTTTTGTATGCAAGTGTGGTTTTGCGTGTTGATATTCCCGGCTTTATTAGCTCGAAATTATGTTAGGGAGAAGACCAGAATATGCGCCAGGAAAAAATATTATATCTTACTGTTCCTGTTCACCATTCTGGTTTGCTATTTTTGGGGTTACTATGGATTTATAGATATTCCCGCTCTGAATGAAACGGTGTTGGATACAGCCCTGAAAATAGCGTTCATCACTTTGATAACGATGATTCCCATACATTATTTTATCGAACTGACCTTCTTTCTGCAAAAAAAATTGCGGCGCGGCGGCGGTTAAGCGGCGGGGCTGTTTTACACGTCAAGCATCCATGAATCCGGCTTTATGCCGGATTTTTTTCGGGCTTGCCGGCCCCGAAACAACCATAAAATGACATAATGAACAGGATAGAATGATATGGATTATAATGAATATACTTGGCATAAGCCGTCTTTTGATCTATTTTTAAAGCTATGGAATCGGGATCATCAAAGACACGCGACGCCGATCATACACACCAAGATCGGGAGTTGGCTGCAAGAACGCTGGATACGTGGCGAGAAGCGTCTTCTCTTGCTGGCGTTTCGGGCAAGCGGGAAGTCAAGCCTCGTTGGGCTCTTCTTGGCATGGCTGCTAACCAGGGATCCGGATTTGCGTATCCTGGTATTGTCCGCCGAGTCGACCCTGGCGACCAAGATGGCGCGGAACGTGCGGACGATTATCGAGAGGCATTGTTTAACAAAATCGCTCATTCCGACGAGGAAAAGTAGCGAGTGGGCCTCGGATAAATTCACGGTTGAACGCCGCCTGACCTTGCGCGATCCGTCCGTCTGGTCGGCGGGATTATACAGCAACATCACCGGTGCGCGCGCGGATATTATTATCTGTGACGATGTCGAGGTTCCCAATACCTGCGAGACAAGCGAGGCGCGCGAGGCGCTGCGCGAACGGTTGAACGAAACCGAGTTTATTCTCAATCCCGGCGGGACGCTGTTATATATCGGCACGCCGCATTGTTACGAGACGATCTATGCCGATACGCCGCGCCGTGAATTGGGCGAAGAGGATATCTTCCTGAAAGATTATGCGCGTCTGACCGTTCCCGTGATGGACGATGAAGGCAACAGCGCCTGGCCGGAGAGATTTTCACGCGAGGCGATCGAATTACAGCGCAGCCAGACCGGGCCGGTCAAGTTTGCGGCGCAAATGATGCTGCAACCCGTCAACCTTGTCGAAGGGCGGCTGGATAGCGGCCTGTTGCAACGGTATGAGGCGGATTTATCGGCGCGGCTGGTACAGGGGCGGCCATACTTGAATATCGGTCCGTATAAAATTACATCCTGCGCGGCATGGTGGGACCCGGCCTTTGGCCATGCGAAGGGGGACGCCTCGGTGCTGGCGGTGATCTTCGGCGATGATAACGGCAACCGGTTTTTGCATCATGTGGAATATATCACCCTGCCAGAAGACGGCGACGAAGACGAAGCGCGCGCGCAATGCCGTATCGTCGCGCAGGTGGCGGAGCGTTACCATGTGCCCAATATCGTGGTCGAGACGAACGGCATCGGCGGGTTTTTACCCAGCATCCTGCGCACCGTGCTGGCCGACGAAAAAGTCGCGTGCGGCGTAACCAATCATTATGCAACCCGGCCCAAGGATGTCCGTATCCTCGAAGGGTTCGATGCGGTGATGGCGGCGCGGGCGCTGCATGTGCATGCGCGTGTGTATGATACGCCGTTTGTTCGCGAGATGAATGACTGGCGGCCCGGTTTGAAATCGGTGCGCGATGACGGGCTGGATGCGGCGGCGGGGGCGTTGTCGGTAAAGCCGATGCGCGTCCGGCAGTCATATCATGCGCAGCGACAAAGCTGGCAAGCATCGCAGAAAAACGCACAAACGGAATTTTTTGTATAAAGGAGACAATCATGTTCGACATGTTCGACAACGCCGTGGTCTGGTGGATCACGGCGATAGAGTTGCCGGTTCTATCGGCCCTGTTCTGGCTTATCCTCAGGCATAAAAAGGATGGCGATAAAGAGGCGCTGGCGCTGCGCGAGGCGTTGATGGCGTTCAAGCTGGAAGTGGCGAAATCATATGCGTCGATTGCCGACGTCAAGGATCTGGAAGTGCGGATCGTCGCGCATTTGTTGCGCATCGAAGCCAAGCTGGACCGTACGGCATTGAAAGCCGAAGCTTTACGAAAGGAAAAACAATGATCAAGAAAATATTGAAACCGTTTTTAAAAACAATGGATAAAACCCTGACCGATAATCAGGGTTTTTTTAATGAGCTGGCCGTGGATGTACTGGCCCGTACCATATGGGGAGAGGCGCGCGCCGAGGCGCAGGCGGGCATGGAGGCGGTGGCCGCTGTCGTGCTGAACCGCGTTGCCATCGCGCATGCGAAAGGCGGCGCTTACTGGTGGGGCAACGATATTATTTCCGTGTGCCAGAAACCGTACCAGTTTTCGTGCTGGAACCGCTCCGATCCCAATTACCGCAAGCTGATTGCCGTGACGCCGGACAATATCCATTTTGCGACGTGCCTGCGTATTGCGCGGCGCGCGGTAGCGGGCGTACTGACCGATAACACAGGCGGGGCGACGCATTATCATGCCGATTACGTTTCGCCGTACTGGGCGCAAGGACAACGACCGACAACCACAATCGGGCGTCATATTTTTTACAGACTGGGTGAATAGAAGAAAGGACAACATCATGGTACTTGGACAAATTATTGCGGCGGTCGGCCTGCCGGTTCTGATCGACATTATTGGCCGCGCGCTGGGGCAGGTCGATCATCCGGTCGCCAAAACCGCCAGTGAAACACTTGGCACGCTGAAAGAAACAATGGCAAACGGTTCTCTAAGCGAGGCGCAAATGGCCGAAGCCAACCGCCACGCCGAACAGCTGGCGCAGGTGGACTATCAGGAAACGCAGGCGCAACTTGCCCAGATCAATCAATCGCTGCGCGCCGAAATTGCCTCGGCCGATCCGTATGTCCGGCGCATGCGCCCGACCTTCGGATATCTGATGGCGGTCAGCTGGGCGGCGCAAATGCTGGGGCTGGCCTATATCGTTGTGTTTGAAACGGATAAATCGGCGGCGGTGCTGGAAGGCATGGCGGCCTTATCAACCATGTGGGCGGTAGGTCTGTCGGTGCTGGGCATCTATGTATATAAACGCAGCGAGGAGAAGAAAAGCTTATCGCCTGGCGGCTTGCTGGACGGGATTATGTCGGCCAAAATCAGGCCGGCCGCGACAAGCCACGGATTGAACGAATAGACAGGCGGCGTTCGCGCCACACGGAAAACAATCCCGCGCCGATAATGATGGCCAGTCCCGTCCATGTTGTCGCCGCCGGAAAATCGCCAAAGACGACCCAGCCGAACAACACGCCCCAGATGATTTGCGTGTACAAAAACGGGGCGGTAACGGCGGCGGACGTGGCGCGGGTATGGCCGATGGCAAAACCGAGCTGGCCGGTGATGACAAAGGTAATGAGAATCGCGAACATCCATAAATCACCGGGGGCGGGGGGA
>CAYSGL010000050.1:0-8302 GCA_964430725.1 uncultured Pseudobdellovibrionaceae bacterium | reverse complement strand
TCGAAGACGACCTGATGCGCATTTTTGCCGCCGATAAAATGGAGGTGTTGCTGAAAAGCCAGATCGGTCTGCGTGACGGCGAAGCCCTCACCCACCCATGGTTATCGAAGGCGTTGGAGCGCGCGCAGGCCCGCGTCGAACAACAGAATTTCGAGATCCGTAAAAACCTGCTCAAGTTCGATAACGTGATGAACGACCAGCGCAAGGTCATTTACGAACAGCGCCGCGAAATCATGGATAGCGGCGAAGAACTCGACGACCTTGTCGATGAAATGCGCCGCGATACCGCCATTGATATTATCGAGCGCTGCATTCCGCGCGGTGCCTATCCCGAATTGTGGGATACGGAAACAATGCATGCGGAAATCCTGCGTCTGTTTGCTCTCGACTTGCCCTTAGCGGAGTGGGCCAAGGAAGAAGGCATAGACGAAATCGCAATGGAAGAGCGCGTCATCAGGGCCGCCGATGCTAAAATCGAGGAAAAACGTACCATCGCCGGCAAGGATGCGTTCCGCACACTGGACAAGGCCTTTGTTTTGCAGTTGCTCGACCAGCACTGGAAAGAACACTTGCTCAATCTCGACCACCTGCGTCAGGGAATTAACCTGCGTGCGTTCGGACAGCGCGATCCGTTGAATGAATATAAAGCCGAAGCGTTCGCGTTGTTTGAAACGATGCTCAACAATCTGCGTGAAAGCGTAACGCAGACGCTCTCGCTCGTTGAAGTCAATATCGATCAGGAAGCAATCCGGCAAATGCAAAAGCAACGCGCCGAGGCCCAACAGAAAATGATGGAAGGCCGCGCCGATCCCGCCATGGGCAGCGCCGCTGCCCAAACACCCCGCGAAGGCAAAGTCCAATCATTACCCGTCCGTAACGCGACCGTCAGCAAGGACGATCCCGCGACATGGGCCAATACCCCGCGCAACGCGCCTTGTCCCTGCGGATCAGGCAAAAAATATAAACATTGTCACGGGGCGGTGGCCTGATCCACGCCCGTATCGGGCATGACGCGCACCAATGTAATCTGGTTGCGGTGGCGTTTGACCACATCGAACTGGAAGCCATAGAACGAAAAACTCTGCCCGGCATTCGGAATGATTTTCGCTTCATGGATCAACAATCCGGCAATCGTTGAATAATCCTCGTCCGGCAGATCCCAATGGAACTCGCGGTTCAAATCGCGGATCGTCACCGTCCCGTCGATCAGGTAGGCACCACCGGATTGCTTGCGTACACCCGACACGGCAATGTCATGCTCGTCATCGATCTCGCCGACGATTTCTTCCAGAATATCTTCCAACGTCACAATACCCTGCACATCGCCATACTCATCAATGACAATGGCAAAATGTTCCCGCCGCGAGCGAAACGCCTGTAGCTGGTCCCACAAATCGGTTGTTTCAGGGATAAACCACGGCTCGGCAATCAATGTCTGTACATTGATCTCATCAACCTGACCGTGATGCGCCTGCAATGCGCGCAGCAATGCCTTGGCATGCATAACCCCGATAATATTATCAGGATCGCCGGCATAAACAGGCAAGCGTGTATAGGGGCTGGCCATCACTGCCTCGACGATGACCTGCACATCATCCTCGCTGTTGACCATCTGAACATTCTTGCGGTGGGTCATAATCTCCTCGACCCAGACATCTTTTAAATCGAGGATAGAGCGCAGCATCGCGCGCTGATCGAGTGTTTCCTGATCCGGCCCCTGATGCATTTCAATAACCCCGCGCAGGACGTCCATGTGCGATCCGGCAGACACCTTGGATAAGTCCGATCCGAAAAGTTTCAAAGTAAAGCGCACAATCCTGTTAATGGCTTCCGCCACCGGAAAGAAAACCCACACAATTACGCGGATAATGGGCGCAATCGCCATCGACATCTTGTCGGCGTAATGCAGGGCGTATGTCTTGGGCAGAACTTCCGCGAAAATAAGAATTAGCAGCGTCATCACAAGCGTCGCATAAACAACGCCCGCCTCACCAACCAGCTTGATCAGCACGCTGGTCGCGATGGACGAGGCCAAGATGTTCACCAGGTTATTGCCCAGCAAAAGAGACCCGATCAGACGTTCCTTGCGCTCGCGTATCTGGTTGACCAGCCCGGCGCGCGCATTGCCTTCTTTCTCAAGACCGGTCAACCGCGCTTTAGAGGCCGCCGTCAGCGCCGTTTCCGAACCGGAAAAAAAGGCCGACAACGACACCAGCACAAAAATAATAGCCACCGAAATCCACAAATCCATTATCGTGTCTCCAACACTGATCGCACATCATTCATATCAATTTCATAATTTTGAAACGCTTGGCCAATACCACGCGTCACAATAAACCCGATCTGTTTTTTTTCGGCCTTTTTATCCCCTTGCATCAACGCCATCAGCGTATCCGCATCAGGGGAAAAGTCAGGTATGGCCGTCGGCATACCCAGTCTGCTCAAGTGAGCTTCAACCGCCTGTGCCGCATTTCCGCTGCACAAACCTGCCTTTACCGACAGGCGATACGCCAGCACCAGCCCGATCGACACGGCTTCGCCATGCAGCAAGCGACCGTCATATCCGGCGGCCGCCTCGAGCGCATGGGCGAAGGTGTGCCCCAGATTAAGCAAGGCACGCTGCCCCGCTTCTTTTTCGTCAGCCGCTACAATCGCGGCCTTGGCTTTACAGCTTGTTTCAATGGCATAGGATAACGCCGCTTCATCGCCCGTTAAAATTTTTTCGCCGTTTTCTTCCAGCCACTCAAAAAAGGCCGGATCATTGATCAGGGCGTATTTGACGATTTCGGCATAACCGGCTTTTATTTCACGATCCGGTAAAGTCGCCAGCACACCCAGATCGCATAGAACCGCGCGCGGCTGATAAAACGCCCCAATCAGATTTTTTCCGTGACGCGAATTAATGCCGGTTTTCCCGCCGACCGAACTATCAACCTGTGCCAACAACGTCGTTGGCACCTGTACAAATGGGATACCGCGTAAAACACTGGCCGCCGCGAAACCGCCCAGATCGCCGATGACACCGCCGCCGACGGCAAACAGAACAGATTTCCGGTCAACCTTGTGATCAAGGAGCCAGTCAGCAACCGTTCGAAGCCCTTCCCAGCTTTTGGCCTGTTCACCACCTTTGAGACTTAAGGACTCTGCCCCTCCCAGCGCGCCAATCAATTCACGCGCATGACCGCGCGCATTTTTATCGGCCAGCACGAAATAACGCCGATCACGCAATTCTTCGGGCAAATAATAATTGGCATTAGGCAGTAAATCCTGTCCAATCGTAATATCATACGAACGATCAGACAGATGAACGGGAACGGTCGATATATCCATGGCCTTACGATAAATGCTCCGCCAGCGCTTTGACAACAGAATTCAGGTTCTCATCAACCGGCGCGTCGATTGATTGTACATGAACTGCCGCCCGCGCATAAACCGCGTGCCTTTTATCCATCAGGCCTTGCAAGATATCCGCAGGATCGCCATTCTTGAGCAAGGGCCGCTTATCGATATTTTTTGTTACGCGCGACAGCAAAACGTCAAGTTCCGCCTTTAGCCAGACAGACAGCGAACGCTCAAAAATCAGCGTATCCGTTCCGGGTGTCGTCACCGCGCCGCCGCCCGTGGCAATCACGCAAGGCTCCCCCGATAATAAGTCGGCAATAACATCGCGCTCCTGCCCCCGAAAATACGCCTCGCCTTTTTGGGCAAAAATATCGGCAACACTCATACCCTCCCGCGCGACAATTACATCATCGGAGTCTATAAAATCGATGCCCAGCCGCGCGGCCAATCCTCGGCCTATCTTTGTTTTGCCTGCGCCCATCAACCCGATCAGCACAATCGGCCGGTCCAGCGCATCAAGAATCGTTTGTTCCATGGCACTGTCATACGCGAATGCCTTGGTTTTGTCATCTTTGATGCAATTGCCTTTCCCCCGGCCCTGCGCTACGCTTTGTCCGATTCCCCCTAGCTGAGGATAGACCATCATGTTTAAAGCTTTTTCCTATTTACTGGCCTTTGCCGTTATCTGCCTGATCGGGCTTTTTGCCTGGCTGGTCTTTATCGACGTGCCGATCGTCCAGCAGACCATTGAACAGCCCGTCACGCTTCCCAGCCAGTCTTAACGTCATGTCTCGTCATCTCGTTGTTGGCCTTACGGTTCTTCTCCTCGCTGGTGCCGGCTTGCCAGCGGCAGCCCAGACGCTGCGCGCAAAGGATATCGTCTCTCTGGAATCGGCCGGTACAATGCGCGATATTTCCGCCGGGGCGTATGAAAAGACGCTGTGGCGCGACATAAAGCGCAGCCTGCTAACCGATATGCTCAAGGCCGTTCCGCCCGAAAGCCCCTTGCGAACCATCCATGATATGAAGCGGCGGGCGTTATTATCCTATACGGATGCCTCGCTGATCGATAACGACGAACCGCCAACGACGGAGGACAATCTCTTTATCCTGCGCATTCTGAAACTGCAGGAAATGGGACTGTTCGAAGACGCACTCAAGCTCTATACGGATAATATCGATATCCCGCGCGATGCACGTCTGGCCCAGACAGGCCTGACCCTGATTATACACCAACGCGGCCTGGCGACTGCCTGCCTCGAGGAAAAAGTGCTGGCACCGCAATTCCCCGACGATGCCTTTTTTGATGTGCTGGATAGTATTTGCTCCTACGCTCTGGGCCAGACAGACGAACCGCCCTCTCTGGATAGTATTATCCTCAAGGCCGTTTTGAAAGAAGACAGCTTCAAGGTCAAAGCGGACGATCTGTCGACCTTTACCCAATTATCACCGCTGGAACTCGCCATCCTAAAAAGTGAAGGGCGAATCGATTACGGCGCTTTTGACACGTCTGACGCATCCTTATCCGGCTATCCATCGGCCATTTTGATGACGTTCTTGAAAGACCAGACCTTGTCCGCCGACAGGCTGCAACCGTTGCAGATGGAAATGGCCAGGCGGGGCTATCTCTCCGTACGCGCCCTGCCCGCCTGGAAGGAAGCCCATATTGTAAAGGTCGATGTCGAGGATAAACGCCGCCACGAAGACGAAGCCGGCGCACAAACCCTTTTCTGGTCGCGCTTTCAACCGCTGCTGACACGCGAGACAGACATCGTCGCCCTGACCCCGTATGGCGCTATGTTATCGACAATGGAACCGCGTGTTAACGGGGCGGACTTCTACAAATCCACCGCTGTGATTCTCGCATCCGGCCAGAATTTACCCCGTAGCTGGTGCGAAAAATTACGCGCGCAACCGGCTCCTTACGGCCCACTTTTTTATGAAACGCTGATTCTATTACGCAGTTGCGAAAAGGATTCGGATAAAGCTGTGGATAATCTGGAAACATCGTTACAGGATATCGACATCCGAAGAAACAAAGAATTGTTTATTATCATGGGCTTACTGTCACAGAACACAGAAGACCACGCTCACCTAAAGGCAATTTATGAAAAAGATTTACCCTTGACATCCGACTTTGATTATGTAATGCATACCGATGAGCCAGCGCCCGGTATGCCTGAAATTCAGGGATCGGGAGAGCGGGGAGCCTACCTTCTGGGTGGTCTGATTGCCGTAAAAGGGAAAACCGGGGAAAATATCAACCCCGCCGTCTTGCAAATTACGGTAAAGAGTTTACTAGATGGAGGGTTCGATGCTGATGCCCGTCAGCTGGCAAAAGAAGTATTGGTGGGAATGTTACTCAAACAAAAATAAAATGATGGAGAATAAATAAAATGGCTAGACCAGGTCGTCCTAAACTACCGAAACCGGATTTGCATGCGAGTGTGGATGCATTTTTAGACATGCTGACCGCTGAACGGGGTGCGGCCGACAATACGCGTCAGGCGTATTGGCGCGATCTGGCCGATGTATCGGTCTATCTGAAAAAGGAACGCGGCAGCGACATCAACATCGCCGCAACCCCGGACCTGAAAGCCTATATCGAGCACCTGTCCAAAAAGATGCACACGAAGGGCACGAATAAATCGCAAATCGCCGTTCGTACGGTGGCGCGCCGCCTGTCGGCCCTGCGCCAGTATTACCGCTTCCTCGTTTCCGAGAACAAGCGCAAGGACGATCCGACATCCACGATTGAAAGCCCGAAGCAAGGCCGCACGCTGCCCAAAACGCTGACCGAAGCCGAAGTCAGCCGCCTGATCAAAACCGCCGGTGCGGGCGGCGGCGCGGATTCGATCCGCCTGGTATGTCTGCTGGAATTGCTGTATGCGACAGGCCTGCGCGTGTCCGAACTGGTCGGTCTGCCGATGAGCGCGATCAACGACGATGCGCAATTTATGACGATCGAAGGCAAAGGCGGACGCGAGCGTATGGTACCGCTGTCCGAGCCGGCTCAAAAAGCGCTGAAAGATTATCTGGCCGTCCGCCAGCAATTTATCGCGCAAGAAGATAAAGGCACGCAAGCGCAATGGGTATTCCCTTCGCGCACATCCGAAAAAGGCCATCTGACACGCCAGCGCTTTGCGCAGCTGCTCAAAGATCTGGCCCGTGATGCCGACATGCCCGAAGGCAAAGTCAGCCCGCACGTCCTGCGTCACGCCTTTGCGACACATCTGCTCTCGCGCGGCGCCGATCTGCGTTCGGTACAAAAAATGCTCGGCCACGCCGACATTGCCACGACGCAAATCTACACGCACATTGTTGGCGAAAAACTGAAAAAGACCGTCGAGGAAAAGCACCCGATGGCCCAAAAAACCGCCGGCAAAAACTAATCTAATCTTATATCGTATTTGTAAAAACGCCCCTTTTCGGGGCGTTGTCTTTTTAGACATACCTTACTTACTTCGTCACCCCCGCCTTGTGCGGGGGTCTGGAATCACACGGCCGGATCCCCGCCTTCGCGGGGATCACGATGAAGGGAAACTTTGCGAAACTTCGCCTTTGCGTTAAAAAACTTCCTTATTATCTGCCAACTATGCTACAATGACCGTATCAACGGGCGGATTGCGCCCGTTTTTTATTGCCCAGCTTTCCGCCCGTCACCCCGGAATCGCGCCGGAGCGCAGCGACGGCGGATATCCGGGGTTTATGCCGCAGGATAGCGCGTTGGCACAAAGGCCGGATAACGCTGACGCGTTTCCGGCCTGACGAATGGAAAAGACGGGATAGAAAACTTTCAAAACCGACAAACGAACTATTGAACGGTGGGCCGGAAACGCTCAAAGCGACCAAACGAAGTAGACAGAATGGCGAAAAACAGAGGATTGGCCCCTCGCCCGCTTTCCCTTAATGATTTGCCCCGCCTTGCCTGATTTGCTATGAAAGCGGGTTGTTAACAACAAGGGTTTTATACATAAGATGAGCAATCTGGATTTCGAAAAGCCGATCCTGGAACTGGAAGGTAAAATTGCCGAGCTGCGCAATGTCGAGGGCGATTCCACTATCAACATTGTCGATGAAATCGAGCGCATGCAGTCCAAGGCGGAAAAGCTGCTGGGCCAAACTTATGCCAAGCTGACGCCGGCTCAAAAAGTACAGGTTGCGCGCCATGGCGAGCGTCCGCATTTCATGGATTATGTTCGTGGGATGATCGATGATTTTACGCCGCTGGCCGGCGATCGTAATTTTGGCGAAGATCACGCCCTGCCCGGCGGTCTTGGCCGCTTCCGTGGCCAGTCTGTCGTCATCATGGGACAGGAACGCGGTCACGATACCGAAACGCGCATCCGCCATAATTTCGGCATGGCGCGTCCCGAGGGGTATCGCAAGGCGCAACGCCTGATGCATATGGCTGACCGGTTCCAAATCCCGATCATCACGCTGGTCGATACGGCAGGCGCCTATCCCGGACGCGGTGCGGAAGAGCGCGGACAGGCCGAAGCCATCGCAAAATCCATCGAAACCTGCCTGAATGTCAAAGTGCCGATTATCTCGGTCATTATCGGTGAAGGCGGATCGGGCGGCGCGATTGCGATCGCCACCGCCGACAAAGTCTATATGCTTGAACATTCCATCTATTCGGTGATTTCGCCCGAAGGGTGCGCGTCGATTTTATGGCGCAGCGCCGAGTACGCCGCCGATGCCGCCGCCGCGCTCAAACTCACGGCGCAGGATATGCTGGAGAATAAATTGATCGACGGCATTATTCCCGAACCCATCGGCGGCGCGCACCGTCACAAGGGCGATACGATCAAGCAAGTCGCCGCGCAGATCGACAAGGCGTTGAAAGACCTATCCCCGTGGGATCCCGACAAAATCAAAAAAGAGCGTGCCAAGAAATTTTTGAATCTGGGCAGGGTTTAAAAACCCCCTCGCGCCCCTGGGGGAGAGGGTTGCGCAG
>CAYSGL010000049.1:0-8401 GCA_964430725.1 uncultured Pseudobdellovibrionaceae bacterium | reverse complement strand
AATCCTGGTTTCCATTATACCCTTAAAGATAGGTCCGTTACAGACGATTCTCCCGGATAAGAAAAAACCCCGGCTGGGGGAAGCCGGGGTTTCAAACGAAGGGGGAGAGATTTGATCTATGCCGCCATCGTATCAGACGCTTTTTTAATCGCTTTGTTCATCTGCTCATTCAGCGGCTGCATAGAATCATTGGCCAGACGAATGCTCATCTCGGACAGCTTTGTTGCATTGCCCATGATTTTTTCAAACGACGCTTGCGCAAATTTGTTTTGCGCTTCGGCATATTCGTTCATCGTCTTGCAGGCCATCAGCGCTTTGGCGCTCTCGGCCAGCTCATCCGTGGTTTCCTGCGTCATGTCCATGCAAGCCTTCATCCATTGTTCGAAGCCTTTTGCGCAAATGCTGGCGGCTTGCGACATGGCATCAAACTGCTCCTGCGCGGCGGCGGCGGCATCTTGTGTCATCTTGTCAAAATTTTTGTTCGGTTTCATTGTAAATGTCTCCATATTGATAAAAGGCAGAGCCGTGACATTGTCGGTATTGACTTGTCGGGCTTTGCCGGTCGTGTTCACCGTTTTTTGTGTCTGAGCCGCCGATTTTGCGGCCGATTTTTTACTCGTCTTAACGCTGGTTTTCTTGGTCATTGCCGTCATCCTTTGGCTGTTAAGAGGCACTGCAAATTATGAAAACTTATTGCACTGCACAAAATCAATATAGTGATTCTGCCGGCCAAAATCAAGTCTGTATTTTGCGGTGCACAATCGTATGATTTTTTCCTGATAAATCGGTCCGTTTCCATGGACAGGCCTGTCGATATGTGGGTAAACTGGGTTGGTCATGTTTGGCGTTCACGCTTATTTAACCTTTTCTATACCGACCTTGTGCCACAATAACGCTTCGGGAACCCGATTCCAGTTATGCTACGGGAGAGAGATTGCGCAATGATCAGGCGGTCATGGATCCTTATTATCATGCTTGTTGCCGGCCTGATCGGGGCCGCAACCGATGCGCATGCGAGTAAAAATGAAAAATACGCCTCGCTGGTCATGGATGCGGATTCAGGGGTGATCCTCTCATCCCGCTATGCCGATTCGCCGCGCCACCCGGCCTCGCTGGTCAAGATGATGACATTGCTTATGGTGTTCGAGGCGCTGGAGCGCGGCGATATCAAACTGAAAGACCGGATCCGTATTTCGCACCACGCCGCCGGTCAGCAGCCCAGCAAGCTGGGCCTGAAAGCCGGGTCGACCATTCGCGTGGAAGATGCCATCCTCGCCCTTGTCACCAAATCGGCCAATGATATCGCCGCCGCCGTGGGCGAGCATCTGGGCGGCACCGAAAGCCGCTTCGCCCTTCAAATGACACGGCGTGCGCAGGATATCGGCATGACCAAGACAACCTTTAAAAACGCCTCCGGCCTGCCCCATTCACGACAAATCACCACTGCCCGCGACATGGCAAAGCTGGCCACCTTTATTCTGCACCGCTATCCGCAATATTACCGCTATTTTTCTACCCGCACCTTCACCTATCAGGGCCATACCTACCGCAACCACAACCGCCTGATGGACAGCTATAACGGCATGGACGGATTTAAAACGGGATATATCAACGCCTCCGGCTTTAATCTTGTGGCCTCGGCGCGGCGCGATGGCCGCCGTCTGATCGGCATCGTGTTCGGCGGACGAACAACGGCGACGCGTAACGCGCACATGGCCGATATCCTGAATGCCGGTTTTGAAAAAATCGGAAATGGCGCAGTGCGCGGACCCCAAATCGCCATAGCCGCCGTAGTCAAGCCACCCATTCCGGCGCGCAAACCCGGCATTCTGGTCGCGCGCGATATCATGCAGCCTGCGCCCCAGCATGTGGCCAGCCTGACGCCGATGCAGGCGCATGTGATAGCGACCCCCGCCGATAACGACAATGTCGTACGGCAGCTGGTCCGGATTCAACCGACCCTGCAATCGGGCGTGTTTGACGAGTTGACGGGACAGGGGGATTTCGACCCGGCCGTTACCAAACGCCTTGAAACCGGCATGCTGGCCATGGCCGTTCATAAAAACAATATGAACCCGCAAGCCGCCAGGCCTGTGCCGGTTGCCCTGCCGCCGTCAGATATTCAAAACTGGGCTGTCCAGATCGGGGCGTTCAATTCCCGCGTAGCGACGGACGATGCCTTGCGCCGCGCCGCGCAATCCCTGCCGGCTGGCCTGAAACACGCCAGGCCGCTGGTCGTACCGCTGCGCAATCATGGCCGCCAGATGATGTTCCGCGCCCGCCTGTCAGGTCTGAGCGAAGATGAAGCGCGCGCCGCATGCCGCTATCTGCGCGATTGCATCGCCATCTCGCCACGGCAGGATTGACCGTCATGCGCACCTCCTCCTGTCAGTCAGGAAATGTCGTCGTTTACCTGTTGGGGGCGGTGGCGTTACTGGGCTTGTTAATTGTCATGGTGCGCGGCAGCTCAACCCCCGGCAGCAACATCGATGCCGAACAGCTGACGATCAAAGTATCCGAGGTGCAGCAATATGGGGCGGAGCTGGAACGCGCGGTGCAATTTATTTTGCAAAACGGATATTCTGAAACCGACATTCGTTTTGCCCATCCCGATGCACACGCGGATTACGGCGATATTAATGACGATCAGGGTCGACAAGTGTTTCATCGCATGGGCGGCGGTACCACCTTCCGCGCCCCGCCCGCTGGCATCCAAACAAGCTCGTCACCATGGGTTTTTACCGCCGCCAATGTCGTCAAGCACATCGGCACCACAGCCAGCGACAGTACGGCAACGGATTTGGTTGCCGTACTGCCCGATGTCACGAAAAGTTTTTGTATCACCATGAACCGGGCGCTAAAAATCGAGAATCCCGCCGGGGAGCCGCCGCAGGATACGGGTGTCGCAACTCTCACAAGCCGGTTTGATGGGTCTTATACCTATGTCAGCTGGATCAGCGACGATGCGACAAACATCTTGGCCGGACAAAAAGAAGGCTGTTTCGAGGGCGGGGGAACGCCCGCCGCAGGCACCTACCATTATTACCGCGTTTTACTCGCGCGGTAATCAGTTCGCCCAGCCGGTTGAAAACATCCCGCCGCCCTGTTCGTTGCGCGTCAGCCTGCGCACATCGTCACTCATCGGCAGACTGTAATCATGCGCCGCCAGCACGCGCGCCGTGTTCACATCAATCATGCGCAGATTAACCAGAACCGAATCCGCGCCCAGCGCATAGGTTCCGGTCACGACTGTGCGAGCATTTGTTTTTGCCGCCAATTGCGTCCGGTCGCGTGAGAGCACATATTCCCCGTCCCAGCTTGTATCCATGGATTGCTGCACATTGATATCGTTACGCAGGCGAATTTCGGATACGTCATGCCCCAGCTGCGCGAAACGCGCACCGACCTGATCGGCGATAATGCGGCCCAGCGGCGACGAGCTTTCCATCATATTAATGTCATTGATCGTGGCCACCGCCACCGTACCCGAGGGCTGGGATTGTTTGAGAAGCTGGTCAACTGCGTGATAGCTGGATGATTGAATGCCGGGCGACAAGGTCGCCGTCGAGGGCATATCATACCGGCTGCATCCGGCAAGCGCCGCCGCAACCACAACCAACAAGGACAAAACGGATAAAAAGCGCATGGACATCCTCTCGCAAACAAAAACCGGTCAACCGTGACAGAATCGTAACAGCTTGATCCGGCTTCGTACAGACCTTAAGCGGCGGCGGCGCGGCGGCCCTCTTCGGATAAACGCACCACGCAGCGGCGACGGCCCCTGCCACAGGGGATCCAGCCATGCGCCAACCAGCCTTTTTCGATCGCCTCGTGCACGGTCTGCTGGCCATAGCGATGAATCAGGTCGGCTTCATACAAAGACGTTTCCACCGAATCAAAATAGCCGGTCAAGGCCAGTAAATCTTTGAGCATCGAGAGTCCCCCGCTATCAGAACGATGATAAGGATAACCGGCAGAGTGCCGATCAATTGAGAACCATTCTCAATTACCGCGCGTAAAAGTCAACCCTGAAATACAGCAAAAATCATATATGTTGTGCATTAAATAATAAAAATACACCATATGTTGTTAATTAAGGAAAATCAGCGACCCAGATCCAGCACCATGAGCAGATAAGCAGACAAGCTTTCGGGTGCGCTCTGCCGTGAACGTAAACCGCATTGGGTATAGGTCCGCTGGGCGAACATATTGTCCTTCAATGGCAAAGTCAGCAGCCGCGAAAGACCCGGCATGGTGCGGACAGCGCCGACAAACGCCTTGACGAATCCGACACCGTGGCCGTGGCCGATCATATCCGCATCACCGACAAATTGTTCAAACCGGATCGTACCGGCGGGATAATCCAGCGCTTCGCCCAGCAACGGATCATGCGCCGGATCGACCACATAAATAAAAGCAAACGCAAGGCCGCCGTGTGACACGATATAGGCCGCCCGCCCCCGGTCATTCGCCAGCGCAAGGGCCAGTTCGCCTTCATCGGGCAGCCACCAGTTATGCATGTGGTCGGCCTGCATCCAGCCGCGCACCCGCGCGTCATCGGCAGGCGTGGCGCGGCGGAAATCATAGTCTCCCTGGGTAAAGTCGGATGGGATAAAGGCCAGACTCATGCGCTATCCTTGCGGGTGTTCACCCGCTCTATAATGCCGGTCGTGCTGCGGCCCGGAACAACGGGCATAATATCAACCGTCCCGCCATAGGCCTGCACGATTTTCGCTTCGGGCAGCTGGCCGATCGTGTAATCGCCCCCTTTGAAAAATACATCTGGTCTGAGCCTGTCGATCAGCGCACAAGGCGTATTATCCTCGCCTTCTTTATCCGCGCCAAACAAAACGACCAGATCGATGCTGGCCAACGCACCGAGCACCACGGCGCGCGCCTGCGCATCATTCACAGGGCGCGACGGCCCTTTGAGCAAACGCACCGAAAGATCGTGGTTAAGGCCGGCGACCAGGCGGTCGCAACGCAGCCGCGCCTCATTCAAATAGGAAACATGACCCGCATGAAGAATATCAAAACAGCCATTTGTGAATCCAACGCGCAAACCTTCGGCCTGCCAGCGCCCTACCTGCGCGGCGGCCTCATCCCATGACAATAACGGGGCCTGTAATAATGATCCGTTCATCCGACCACCTCAATCTGTTCAAACCGCTTCACCGCTTCGCGCAACTCTGGGGCGGTCACGATGGCGGTTGCAGGTTTTTCCACGGCCAGCCCCGCGCCCAGATTGGCAAGCCACACCGCCCCTTGCAGATCGGCCCCCAGCGCCAGCAGGCACGCAGCCACCGCCAGCATCGTGTCGCCGCCGCCGGACACTTCCTTCACATGGCGCGCAGTCGCGGGGAAAGAATGCACGGATTCTTTTGTGACCAGCATCACGCCTTTTTCAGAGCGGCTGGCCATGATGTTTTCTATTCCGCTGTGCGCCATCAACGTTCGCGCAGCCTGTTCCACGGCGTGATCATCGTTATGATCGAACGCACCCACCCGCTCGGCCAGTTCGCGCATATTCGGCTTGGCCAGATACGCGCCGGAAAAAACTGAATAATCCTTGCGTTTGGAATCGATCAGCACAGGAATTTTTAGCGTCTGCGCCAGGTCTATCACCCGCCTGACAACCTCATCCGATAAAGTTCCCTTGTTGTAATCGGACAGGACAACAGCCCCCGTCCTGTCGAGACAACTTTTATAACACGCCAGCAATTCATCTTTCGCCGCGCCCGTCACGTCATGGGTTTTTTCACGGTCAAGGCGGGCGATGTGCATTCCATCGGCTAACAGCCGCTCTTTGACTATGGTCGGGCGTGTTTCATCAATCACAAATCCGTCCCGCGCCACGCCGCCCTGATCCGCCAGCGAAAGCAGATATTCGCGCGCCGAATCGTTCCCGGTCAGGCAAACAAGATCGCATTGGCCGGACAGTCCCGCGATATTGGCCGCGACATTGGCTGCGCCGCCCGGACATGATTGACTGTCCTCAACCCGTAACACGGGGGCGTGGGCCGCTTCGGGCATCATGCGGGTTGATGTGCCCACGGTATAGACATCCAGCATGACATCCCCCGCGACAAGGACGCGGGCCTCATGGACGCGGTCGAGCAATGACAGCAAATCGGGATGCGGCATGGTTAAGAATTCCTTAATTGGCCCGATCACTTTTGCGCGTTTGTTAGGATTTCGTCAACCTTTGTCCGGCATACTGAATAGGTTGCAACAGGTGTGTCAGGGGTGAAAGGACACAGGGAGTAAAAGGGGACGACGTATGCTGAGTCAGATACCAATGAACGAAAAACAATATCACGGGGTTTTTTCAAGAATAAAAACACGCCTTGAGCGTAACCGCCTTGGGGAACTTCTGGTCCAGCGCGGTGCGCTGGCCCCATCGGACCTCAAGCTTGCCCTAGCCGGCGCTCGTCAGGAAAACTTGACGCTGGGCCGCTACCTCGTTCTGAACAATCAGGTATCGCAATTTGCCGTTCGCCGCGCGTTGACAGAACAATTCATGCTGCGCTTTATGACGGCGGCCATAGCCGTGTTTATTTCGATGACCAGCTTTGGCATGACCAAGCAGGCGCATGCCAGCTCGATCAAGGATGTACCGGCGCGCATGGCTTTTACACAGGCCGCTTTTGCGCCCGTCGCCAGCTTTCCAAAATTATTCGGTTCCAGCGAGAAACGATCCACTTCGCTCACAGCTTTTACCAAATGGACGGACATGTTCGAAAAATTCGATGCATCCCTGAATTCGTCTTACGGTCAGGCAAAAATGCAAGATTTCCTCCAAGATCTTGCAGCCTTTCGTGATATGCCGCTCGATCAGATGGCGGCCAACGTCAACACGTTGCTCAATCGCGTCGCCTATGTCAGCGATCAGACAAATTACGGCAAGTCGGATTACTGGGCGACGCCGATCGAATTTTTGACGCGCGGGGGCGATTGTGAAGATTACGCCATTGCCAAATATACCGCCCTGCGCATTCTGGGCGTGCCCGAAGAGCGCATGAGACTGGCGATCGTGCAGGACTTGCAAAAGAATATCCCGCATGCCGTCCTGATCGTTTACACCGATAACGGCCCACTGGTCCTCGACAACCAGATTAAAACCGCCCAGCGCGCAGATGCGATCACGCATTACAAGCCGATCTTTTCAATCAACCGCAGTGCCTGGTGGCTGCACACCAAGCCTGCCGGTGGCAATGTTACCGTCGTGGCTTCGGCGGCACGATAAAACCGGCCCGCCGGATATAAAAATTAAGCGCCTGATTTCAGGCGCTTTTTTTAATGTTTTTGACACCCTCGCAATAATTTTCTATAACCACAATACTTTCGTATAACGACGTGGTTTGTATGGCACACTCTGTTTTGCATCTGGTGCATATTATGGCGTCCCTGACGCTCGCCCCGCTTGGCGGGCAGGCTGGTATAGAGGTCAGCACGCCGCATCCGGAAAGCGCCGTCGTGATGATACCGCGCGCCAAGCCGGAACCGCCAGCGCCCCCGTTATTTTCCCGTCCGCCCCTGCATCAATGGCCGCGCGTTCTATCTGAACATCAAGCAAGTCAATCGGCCTATACGCAATGCATGAATGGTCAGGCGCCGTGTGATAATAATGTCGTGCACTGGCAGGCCTTTCTGCGTCAGCAACAGGGAAAGGCCCCGCTCCAGCAAATTCTCGCCGTTAACAGCTTTATCAACGAGCGCCCCTATAAACAGGATAACTGGGTATACGATGCCAATGATTACTGGGCGGCCCCACATGAATTCCTGCAACATTCTGGCGATTGCGAAGACTTTGCCATTGCCAAGTATTTTTCGCTGCGCCAGTTGGGATTCGCCGATACCGATATGCAGATCATGCTGGTCTATGATGTCTATTCAGGAACGGATCATGCCTTGCTGCGTGTGGCGCAAGGCGGGGATGTCTATTTTCTGGATAATCGTGAAGACCTGATCGACCGCGCCGGATTTGAAAAACGCTATCGCCCTCACGTCGCCTTCAACGAAAACGACGTCCATATGTATGAACAACCTTTGATGGCGCGATCCATTCGCGGCGGCGACGAACGTATCCTGCCGGGCAACCGCTAATTATTCTACCCACGCGATCCGCAGAACATTGGTTGAGCCGGGCGTGCCGAACGGGACGCCGGCGGTAATCACAATACGCTCGGTCTTTTTGGCATAGCCTTTTTCAGAGACAAGTTTTGTCGCCAGCTGCACCGTCTCGGCAAAGCTTGAAATCTCCTCGACGTGGAACGAACGCACGCCGTAAGACAACATCAAACGCCGCGCCGTCGAGCGGTTTTGCGATAAGCACAAAATCGGAATATCCGGTCGCTGGCGCACAGTCCGCAGGGCGGTCGAACCCGATGTCGTGTAATTC
>CAYSGL010000048.1:2454-8416 GCA_964430725.1 uncultured Pseudobdellovibrionaceae bacterium | reverse complement strand
CGCTGGCCATGGATATGATGACCTCCATGCCCGCCGGCGGCCTGCAACGTCGATTGAACGATATGACGGCGCTGACCAAACGTATTTACGCCGAAACGACAACCAGCGCCGTGACCGGCCTGCTGGAAAAAGTACAACGCGCCGCCGATAAAGAGTCGGACGGATGGAGCGAATGGGATCTGGCCAACCTGCATGAGATGCAGCGTATTCATGCGCACTTATCGGCCCTGCCGCCGGATTTATACAGCGCATCGGTTATGCTGGCGAACGAAGGCCGCAAGCGCCACGCACAAGCCTTAAAGACCAAAGAGTGGAAGGATATTGTGCCGACCCTGCAGCAAACGGTCGACCTGTACAAAAAAATTGCCGAACTGAAACAGAAAAAATTTGGCACGAACAGCGCCTATGAAGCCTTGCTGATCGGTTATGCCAGCGATATCAACGAAGCGCAGATCAACGAATTGTACGATGCGTTGCTGCCGCCCCTGAAAGAGTTGCATGCCAAAGCGTTGAAAAAGCAGGAACAACAAACGCCGCCGAGCGAACTGGAAGGCAGTTTTTCACGCGGCGATCAGATGTGGCTGAATCAAACCGTTCTGCAAATGATGGGATTTGATTTGAATCGCGGCACATTGTCCGTATCGAACCTGGCGCCGATGGCCGGCGGCACGCCCGATGATGTGCGTGTTCTGGTCCGGTGCAGCGACCAGACAAGCTTCCTCGATTCACTGGAAGACACGCTGTATCAGGGGGCGAAAGGCCTGTATATCCAAAACCTGCCGCAGAACTGGAAAACACAGCCCGTCGGACAGGATCTGGGCAGTATGATGAGCATCGCGGTTTCGACCCTGTACGAAACCATCATCGGACGCACGCCGCAATTCTTTGATTTTATCGCCGTACGTGCCGAAGGTGTTTTCCGGTCTTTCCGCAACGCCAGTTTCGAGACGGAGAATTTATACCGCCTGCGGAAAATTATTCGCACAACGCCGCTACGCAACGAAGCCGACGAATTGTCAAAAATTTTCCATGACATCCTGCGGTTCCGCATCGAGCGCGATCTGATCAACGGAACGCTGGCGGTCAAGGACCTGCCTGAACGTTGGCGGGCGGAAAGCATCGAGCTTTTGGGGGTCGAGCCAAAAACGCTGGCCGAAGGTCCGCTGCAAAATCCGGACTGGTTTACGGGCCGTTTCGGGTTTATTGCGACCAATACCCTCTCGCATATCATCGCCGCCGAACTGCATGAGCGTTTATATCAGGATATCGACGATCTGCCCGGCGTGATTACACGCGGTGAATTCGGCCAGATCAAGCACTCTCTCGACCGGATGATCTTCTCGAAAGGCCGGTCGGTTGATGCGATGAAGCTGATGCGCGAGATTACGGGCCAGTCCTTGTCTGTGCGGCCCCTGCTCAGCCATCTGGAAAGACGTTATCTCAGCGACAAGCGATAGGATAAGCCTCGTCTCTTGCCACTCCACCCTAATTTGATTAGGGTGGGGTTGGTTTATTTGCCTTATCACACCCAATCAAAGGATGTCCCGATGACCAAAATCACCACCTTGTTTTTATGCGGCACCACAGCCGTTTTGCTGGCCGCCTGTTCCACGCCGATCCCGGAGTGCCATGATCAGGACCTTGATAAATGCGGATTCGGTACCGTGTATAGCGACGAGCGCACCGCACTGGGCACCCAGAAACCGGCCCCCGCGCCGGCCCCAATTGTCGCCGCGCCGCAGCCGGCCCCCGTTGCCGAACCAGCCCCCGCACCGGAACCTGTCGCCGAGCCTGAGCCGGAACCAGCACCCGCGCCGGCAGACACAACGATTATGCGTCAGGCCGATGAGCCGGACTTCAGAAAGTAAGGCCGCGCCCATAAACACCCTGCAATCCCGGCATATTTCATGCCGGGATTCTTTTTGAACAAACGCACATGAATTACCGCCATATCTATCATGCAGGAAATTTTGCCGATGTGATGAAGCACATCACGCTAATGCTGTGCCTTGCCTATATGAAGAAAAAGGACAAGGGATTTTGCGTGGTCGATGCCCACGCGGGATGCGGTCTGTATGACCTTACCCACGAGAAAGCACAAAAGACACGCGAGTTTGAGAGCGGTATTGATGCGCTTTTGCAGGCGGACAACCCGCCCGCAGAGATCAAACCATTTTTATCGATGGCGCAAAAAGATCGCGCGAAGGGAAAATATGCGGGATCGCCGCTGATCATTGCGCGGCAGCTGCGCAATCAGGACAGGCTGATCGCGGGGGAACTTCACCCCGACGATTATAAAATGCTGAAAATGGTGATGGGATCGCATCGCAATGTCACGATTGAAAAACGCGATGCGTATGAAACGCTGCGCACGTTCCTACCGCCGGTCGAACGGCGCGGCTTGATTTTGATTGATCCGCCTTTCGAGAAAAAGGACGAGTTCGAGACGCTGGGGCGGCAGGCAAAGCAATGGGCGAAACGGTTCCCCAGCGGCACCTATCTGGTCTGGTACCCGATGAAGGCGCATCTGGGCTATCACGCCATGCGCGAGGCCATCATCCCGCATTTTCCCGACTGGCTCTGCTTTGAAACATTGCGCCTGCCCGAAGACACGCCGGATATATTGACGGGGTCGGGGCTGCTCATCCTGAACCCGCCTTTCGGCCTTGATCGCCAGCTGACAGGTTTACGGGATTTCATGGCGGGCGCGCTGGGCTTACATGAATGCCGGATAACTCAAGGCCAGCCCTTAACATCCGCTTGACTTTTTCTGGAACTAAATCACTATCCAAACGTTTTTAGCGCTATTACCTATAGGAGATAAAGCCATGAAAAACATTTTGACCCTCGCCGCTCTGACCCTGCTCGTTGCCGCCTGCTCTTCAGCCGGTGCGCAAAACTCGGGCTACCAGTCGGGTGACCGCGTATTCAACAGCAGCCAAACGAAGTAATTTGATTGCCTGACGATATTAAAAAGCCGCCGAAAGGCGGCTTTTTTCATTAGTTGCGTAACGGCTTGCCCTTTTCAAGCATATGCTCAATGCGTTTTTGCGTGCCTTCGTGACGGACAAGATCCATGAATTCGCGGGCTTCCAGCTTATAGATATCATCCTCGGTCATGGGACGCGTCCAGTCAGCTTTATCGCCGCCGCTCAAAACACGCGCCAGTGCGCCGGACACGACAACGTCATAGGGCGTGGCCTTGCCAGATTTACGCAGGTCAGCAACCGCCATATCGAGCGCATAGCGCCCTGACGGTCCGGGCAGACGAATATCTTCGACCTTTTCCGGTGCTTTGTAATCCTTCGCCAGTTCCAACGCCTTTTTCTTGGCATCGAAGAGCAAGCGGTCGCGGTTCATGGTGATACCGTCAGTCTTTTTCAGGAAGCGGTATTCCTTGGCTTCCTGCGCGCTCTTGGCAACCGTGGCGACGGCAATGGTTTCGAATGCCTTGCGGACCGCACCCATCGGCGTGTTCTTCGGACTGAACCACAGACGCTGGCCGCCCGTGGCCTTGTCATACGCCGCGCGTTCATCCTCCATATAGCGCAGGAGCATTTCCTTGCACCCGCCCCAGCCGGGGATCAGGCCGACGCCAACCTCGACAAGGCCGGTATAGGTTTCGGCATGCGCCTGCACATGATCGGCATGGAGCAATATTTCGCATCCCCCGCCCAGCGCCATGCCCGAGGGGGCCGCCACGACGGGGAACGGCGCGTATTTAAGCGCCTTGTAAATTTTCTGTCCGCCGACGACCAGTTCCTCGATCTGCGGCCAGAGGGCAATGTTCATCGCGAAAATGGCAAGGCCGAGATTAGCCCCCGCCGAGAAGTGCGAGCCTTCATTGTAAATAACCATGGCCTTGTACTGACCCGACCCATCGCCGATTAATTTAATAGCTTGCTGATAGGCTTCGAACACCTGATCGTCGAGCGCGTTCATCTTACCGGTGAACTCGACGCACAGCACGCCATCGCCGATATCCCACACGCTGGCCGAACCCGTCTTGATAACCGGCTTGGCGTTCAATTTGATATCGCGCAGGAGAAGCACGCCATCGGGCCGCTTTAATTCATGGTATTTTCCATCGACACCGAAATAATGGAGTTTATCGTGCCCCTCTTCAGGGATGGCAAATATGTAGCAACCATTCGTAACCTCGTCGCATGCAAAACGGATGGTCTTCCCGTTTACAAATAAGTCATAGATGGTCAAATGCTGTCTTTTTCCTGGATAGACAGGATCATCTATTATGGCACACCATGTTTTAGCTGCTACCCATTTTTCTGAATAATCCCATAAATCAATACCATCGATTTTTACAGGGCCGCCGCCGATAGAGATAACGTTCCATTTTCGCAATAGTCTGCCATCTTTATAAAATTTACCCTCGCCGACCTGTTCGATCAGTTTGGGAACAGGAATGCCCGCTTCTTTCAACTGCGCGGCGAACCAAGACGCACCCAGCGCATCGATCATCTCGAACGGGCCTTGCTTCCAGTTCGTGCCCAGACGCATGGCTTCGTCAATCTCGGCCACCGTATCGGCAATATCGGGAATGAGCGAGGCCGCATAAGCAAGCGTCTTCAGCAGCACAGCCTTGGCATACACGCCGCCCTCATCATCCGCCTCTAAAACGGCGCGCAAACCTTTCTTACCCGCATCCATGGAGGCGAGTTTCGGACGGTCAGCTTTGGCGTATTGGCCTTCGTCGAATGTATCGGCATTGAGCGCCAGCGCCTGTTTTTCCTTTGAGCCATCGGGGTTGAGGCGATAAAAACCGCCTTTTCCTTTTCGCCCTGTATAACCCGCTTCGATCATGCCTTTGATAAAGCCGTAATCGACGAATTCATCGCGGTACGCATCCTTGGCGGGCAAGGTTGAAAGAAGACTTGTTGCCAGTTTCGGGATCAGATCGATCCCAACCAGATCGATCAAGCCGAATACGCCCGTCTTCGGAATGCCGACAGGTTTGGAAAGAACGCCGTCAGCGATTTCGACCGGTACCTTTTTCGCAATCGCTTCGTTGATCGCCACCTGCATGAAATAGGTCAGGATGCGGTTGACGATAAAGCCCGGCGTGTCTTTCGTTTTAACAACGCCTTTACCGAGATGAATGTCGCAGAAGTCTATCAGCTCTTGCGATTTCGCCTTATCCGTCTCTTTGCCCGTCACGACTTCCAGTAAACGCAGATAGCGAGGCGGGTTGAAGAAATGGGTAATCATAAAATGTTTTTTAAAGTCCGCCGAAGCTTTCTCGGTGAGTTTTTCAAGCGGAATGGTCGAGGTGTTCGAAGAAACGATCGCGCCTTTTTTCAGATACGGCGAAATTTTCTCGTAGGTCGCGTGTTTAACGCCAAGATCTTCGAGAACGACTTCACACACCCAGTCACAGTCTTTGAGCAGTTCAAGATCGTCTTCGAGGTTGCCCGGCGTAATCAGCTTCGCATTCTTTTTCGACATGAACGGCGCGGGGTCGGTTTTGAGCATTTTCTCAATCGCGCCCTTGGCGATGACATTTCTATCGGTCGCATCTTTGGGTACAATGTCCAGCAACACCACCGGCACGCCCGCATTGGCAATCTGTGCGGCGATCCCGCTTCCCATCACACCCGATCCCAGCACAGCAACTTTTTGTATACTCATTCCGCTTGCTCCGTTTTGCGATAGCATTTTTCAATCCAGTATTTTTTCAAGGGTGGCAGAGAAAATGTGGAGAGCAAATACCCGCCGGTCGGCACGCACGCGCCGAGCAGCGCATTGCCCAGCCCCGCCATCTCCATATAAATCGCCGAAACGATATAGGTCACGCCCGCAATAAACGCACGGCGCGTCCCTGATGTTTCCCATGCTTTATCAGCCTCAACCTTTGCATTGCGCGCTTTAATAGCTGCGAGTTCATCCTGCATTATGCGCTCTCCAAAATAATCGCCGTGCCCTGCCCGCCGCCGATGCACATGGT
>CAYSGL010000048.1:0-2444 GCA_964430725.1 uncultured Pseudobdellovibrionaceae bacterium | reverse complement strand
ATGGTGGCAAGGCCGCGTTTTTTCTTCTCACGCTGGAGCAAGCTGGCGAGCTTGCCCGTAATGCGTGCACCCGACGCGCCGAGCGGATGGCCGAGCGCAATCGCCCCGCCATCCAAATTCAATTTTTTCTGGTCGATCTCCAGATCATGCACGACCGAAAGCGATTGCGCGGCAAACGCCTCGTTCAGCTCAACGATGTCGATATCCTTCATGCTCAGGCCCGCGCGGGAGAGCGCCTTGTTCGAGGATGGCACGGGCCCGATGCCCATAATGTCGGCGGCGCACCCCGCCACACCGATCGAAACGACACGAGCCAAAATCGGCAGTTTGTGTTTTTTGGCATACTCTTCGCTGGCCACCAGCACCGCCGCCGATCCATCGGTCAGCGGCGAGGACGTACCCGCCGTCACCGTGCCGTTCTCATCGAAGGCCAGTTTCAGGCCGGCCAACCCTTCGAGCGTTGTCTCGGCGCGAATACAACCGTCTTCAGACACATCGCCGATCGGCACGATCTCATCCTTAAATTTACCGGATTTTTGCGCGGCGGCGGCTTTTTGCTGTGAGTCCAGTGCGAATTTTTCCTGCGTGGCGCGGTCGATTTTATATTTTTTCGCCAGATTTTCCGCCGTCTCGCCCATGCCCATATAGGCGGCGGGATTTATGTCCATCATCTTGGGGTTGGGCATCGGGTTGAATCCGCCCATCGGGATGCGCGACATTGATTCGACGCCTGCGCAGATGAACAAATCGCCCGCGCCCATCTGAATCGCCCCCGCCGCCATATGGACCGAGGTCATGGATGACCCGCAGAAGCGGTTGAGCGTGACGCCCGCCACGGAATTGGGCAATCCGGCAAGCTGGGCCACGATTTTGGCGAGGTTAAAGCCCTGTTCGGCTTCGGGAAAGGCGCATCCCATGATCAGATCCTCGATATCCTCCGGCTTCGCCCCCGTTTCCTTGAGTAAAGCGGTAATGACCGCCACGGCCATATCATCGGGCCGGACCGCCGCCAGTGCGCCTTTATTGGCCAGTGTGAAGGGGGAGCGTTTATAACCGCAGATAACGACGGGTTTTTGCATGGATTAGGCCCTCTTTGGATGTGAAACAAATGTCGTGGCCCTATTGTAAATCAGGAATGGTTAACGGTCTATGTCTTTCAGGCCATTGGGAATTTTTCGCCCTTTTCCCCTTGACCGGATGCCAGAAAAGAGGCAACAAAAGCACTTATCCAGCACTCTATAAGGAGACCCAAAAAGTGGCTGCTCTTGTTAAAGGTTTAAAGCGAATTTGTCTAAGCTGCGGCATGCGGTTTTACGATATGGGGAAAAACCCCATTCTCTGCCCGTCCTGCGGTACTGAATTTACCGGCGACATCAAAGTCAAGGCGCGCCGTAGCCGCGCCGCCGCCATCGAGGAAGAAGAAGAACAGGTTGAAGAGGTGGAAGTCGCCGTCATCGAGGATGACGAGGATATTGCCGAAGACGATGGCGATGATGTCAGCCTTGATGATCTGGATGAAGACGATGATGACATTGATGACGAGGATATCGCGCTGGATGACGACGATCTTGATCTGGATGAAGATGATCTGGACGACCTTGACGAGGACTTCGACGAAGACGACGAAGCATTCGACGCGGATGAAGACGATGATAAGTAGGCTGTGATTTTGACAGCCCCCTATCAAATTACCCTTTCTTTCACGGCTGACCTGTCATTCGAACAGGTCGGCCTTTTTGTCGGCGCCCTCGACGATATCGCCCTATCGTCCTCGTTCCGGCAGGAAGGGCATAGCTGGCATTGCCTGTGGACGACCGAAGCGCGTCCCGCTGCCGCCGATATTCGCGCGCGCTTTGCCTTGTGCGCCGATATTCACGGTCTGCCGGAAATCGAGTTGTCATCCCTGACGATTGAGCCGCTGCCCGATGTCAACTGGCTGGAAATATCCTATGCGGGGTTTCAGCCGTTCGCGTTGGGCCCGTTCTATATCTATGGCTCGCACAGCCGCGATAGTGCCGCCATACCGCCGGGGACGCTGGCGCTGGAAATCGACGCCGCGACCGCGTTCGGGTCCGGCGAGCACGGTACGACGGCAGGATGCCTGCTCGCCTTGAACCAGCTGCGTGATCAGGGATTTGCCCCGCAAACCTGTCTGGATATGGGGACGGGGTCCGGTATTCTGGCAATCGCCGCCGCAAAATTATGGCCCGATTTAAAGGTCCGGGCGGTCGATAATGACCCTGAATGTATCGTCGTCACAAACCGTCACCGCGATTTCAACGCCGTTCCGCCCGGCCAGTTGGACAGCTTTGTGAGCGAAGGTTTTGCCGATCCGCGCGTGCAGCAACACGCACCCTATGATCTTGTTATCGCCAATATCCTCGCCGCGCCCCTGATCGCGATGGCAGCAGACCTTGCCGCCGCCACAGCCCAAAGCGGTTATC
>CAYSGL010000047.1:0-8525 GCA_964430725.1 uncultured Pseudobdellovibrionaceae bacterium | reverse complement strand
GCCGTTTGTGTGTGATATGCGCTGATGTCGCTCATGGTTTTATACCTGTTCGCTGATTCCGATGCTGGCCCGTCCACCCTCTTGCATGGTGCCGCCGGCGCCATAGGCAAAGCGTTGTTCGTTAATGGCTGTGTCGCGCGCGGCGATCATAATTTTTTCATGCAGGCGTTGGGTGCCGTTTCTCATGCGTTCAAGCCCGTTCAGATTACGCAATGTGACATCGTGGAAAGCTTTTTGCATTGCTTCAAGGCGCTGGCGCAGGGTGGGGTCGGCGGCGCGGATCTGGTCTTTACGCGACAACAGGTCGCTCATGCCGCGCTCATAGCGCCGGGCGACGGCCAGCTTGTCGTCTTGCAGCGACAGAAAGCCGCGCGCGTCGGCAGTCTCCAGCATTTCCGATTCACGGACCATCACCGAACGGAAGTTATCAATGATATACATCATCTCAATCATGGCTGCGTTGGGGTTTTGCGGCAGCGGTTTGTCGGTTGCTTTATCGAGTTGTTGCGTCATCGTGCGTAACCTCCTGTGTGGAATTGTGCGATATGTTCGCTTCTAATAGGGGCGAGCCGCCGTCTGCGACCTGCTGCATTTCGATCATCTGGCGTTTGACGGCATCGGCAATGCCGAGTGTGCCCGTCGCGGCCATGACTTTCCCGTATTCCTGAAGCAACAGGCCGCGAAAGACTTCTTCGCCCCGCCCGCCGCCGAACATCGGGTCGACTTCCAGTCCTTCGAACATCGGTTTCATCATTTCGGCGACGAACATGGCTTCAAACTCTTGCGCGGCGCGATCTATCTGCGTTTCGTTCCGCGCCTTCAGGACGGCACCGGAGGCGGCGTCAAAACCGCTATGTGCCATGGATTGTGTGGCCATCAATGTATTGGGTTCGATCATCATAATGTTTCGATCTCCGCTTGCAGGGCACCGGCGGCCTTGATTGCCTGCAGGATGGTGATGACATCGCGCGGCGCGACGCCAAGACGGTTCAGGCCGGTAACCAGATCTTGCAAGGTGACGCCTGTTTCGACCACCGCAAGCGAGGCATCGGGGCCGGTATTGATATCGATATCGCTACGCGGGACGACGACGGTCGATCCGACTTCGGCAAACGGGTTGGGCTGAGATACCTGGGGTGTTTCGGTAATTTTGACGGTCAGGTTTGCCTGTGCAATAGCGACCGTGCTGATTTTGACGTCCGATCCCATGACGATCACGCCGGACCGCTCGTCGATGACAACGCGGGCCACCTGATCGGGTTCGATCGGCAATTGCTCGACATCCGTAATCAGGTCGATAATGTTGCCATTATAATTGGCGGGAAGGCGCAGCGTCACGCTCGCCGAATTATCGGCGATAGCGATCGGCGCGGAGGAAAAACCATTAATCGCCTGTACGATACGGCGCGACGTGGTGAAATCGGGATTGCGCAGCGCCAGGCGAATTTCCTGCAATTCATCCAGTTTGAAATTCAGCTCGCGCTCGACAATGGCACCGGCGGCAATGCGGCCCGATGTCGGTATGTTCTGGGTGACTTGTCCGGCGGCGCCTTGGGCTGTGTAACCGGAAATGGCAACCGGCCCTTGTGCAACGGCATAGACCTCGCCATCCGCCGCCATCAAGGGCGTGACGAGAAGGGTTCCCCCCTGCAGGCTCTTTGCATTGCCCAGCGATGAGATGGTGATATCAATACGTGATCCCTGATTGGTGAAAGGGGGCAGGGTTGCCGTGACCATAACGGCGGCCACGTTGCCTGTATTCAGATTTTCCCCGCGAATATTAACGCCAAGGCGCTCCAGCATCGCATAGAGGCTCTGGGCGGTAAAAGGAGAGTTGTTGAGCGAATCGCCCGTTCCGTTCAGGCCGACCACAAGGCCGTATCCGACCAGCTGGTTGTCCCGCACGCCTTCGATATCGACAATATCCTTGATGCGGGTTGTTTTGGCATG
This sequence comes from uncultured Pseudobdellovibrionaceae bacterium, assembly GCA_964430725.1. Classification (GTDB taxonomy): domain Bacteria; phylum Pseudomonadota; class Alphaproteobacteria; order Micavibrionales; family Micavibrionaceae; genus CAYSGL01. Next base: position 6,575 of record CAYSGL010000047.1, on the reverse strand, counting down.
GGCGGCTGTCGTATAGGCCAGCAGGCACAGCGCTGCAATCAACGCCCAGCCCACCGTGTTGAGCAGCGATTGTAAGGTTTTTTCGAGCAGGCCGTTTGTTGTCATTTTTTCAAGGCTCCCGGTCGCAAGACCTGTTGATCCGCCCCATACCTTGCGAAACGCATGCCAGTTTCAGGTGGGCAAAAAACGGGAATTCGGGAGGCTGAAGCGGCAAAAAGCGCTGATCTGCCACTTTGCTAGGCAAGTTTTGCCACTTTATTCGCGGGGCCAAAGCCGTATATACTATAGGAATGAAAATTGAAGGACCCGACAGGTCGCGCAAGATCAGCGATACGAAAAAATCCGACAAGACTTCGGCTGCGGACGGCGATTTCAGCGCGTTTATGGCCGCTGGTGCCAAAAAACCGCAGGCTGGCGGCGCGGCGCAGTCAATTGCGCGGGTTGATGCGCTTCTGGCGGTTCAGGCGGTGGAAAGTCCGACTGAGCGCGCGGCCCGCAAGCGTATGCGCGAGCGCGGCGAGGGGATATTAAAAGAACTCGACAAGCTGCGTCACAGCCTGTTGACCAATTCGCTGACGCTGGGCGATGTGATTAATGTCGCGGATGTGGTGGCCTCGCACAGGGAAAAACTGGCTGATCCGACGCTGATTGCCATTCTGGATGAAATCGACCTGCGCGCCCAGATTGAGCTGGCCAAGGCGCGCAAGGCGCTGGAAGCCCGTTCAGCCTAGTTTTTCCGCCGTTTTTTAAGGCAATCCGCCACATAATTCTTGCCTTTGGTGGTCCTGTCCCCCATATTCACCAGCGCATTTTCGTATTTTTTTAAGGAAAGTCCCATGGCCGCTACAAAAGACGTTACCGTTCCCGCCAAATATGATCCCAGCAAAGACAAAAAGGGATATATGAATCCTGTGATGCTGGAATATTTCCGGCAGAAACTGATTGATTGGCGCGCGGAGCTGCTGCGTGAATCGTCCGAAACGATCCAGCACACGCTGCGTGAGACGGAATTACAGAAACCCGATCTTGCCGACCGCGCGGCTGCGGAAACCGATCATGCACTTGAATTGCGCACCCGCGACCGCGAGCGCAAACTGATCTCGAAAATCAATGAGGCTTTGCTGCGTATTGATGACGGCGAATATGGCTATTGCGAGGAAACGGGCGAGCCGATCGGTGTTGCGCGTCTTGAGGCACGTCCTGTTGCGACGCTCTCGCTCGAAGCGCAGGAACGCCACGAGCGCAAAGAGAAGACCCACCGGGAAGAATAGTTTCTAGTTTCAAGTTACAAGAAGGGGCGGATATACCGCCCCTTTTTTATTTTTGTTTGCAATGTGCAACTCAAAACTTGCAACTACCTAAAACGGCATCAGGACATCAAAAACCTGCTGGCCGTAACGCGGCTGTTGCAGATCGGTGATCTGGCCTTTGCCGCCGTACGAAATGCGCGCTTCGGCAATTTTTTCATAGGGAATGACGTTATCCGTTGAAATATCCTGAGGGCGAATAACGCCGGCCAGTTCCAGAACGCGCTTTTCGAAATTCACACGCACTTCCTGCCGTCCTTGAATGACCATGTTGCCGTTCGGCAAAACCTGAGTGACCAGGGCGGCTAATTTCAACTTGATTTTCTCTTCGCGATCAATGGCACCTGTTCCCGCACTGCTGGACGTGCTGCCCGCTTCCATCAGGTTGGTCGGGTCAAGTCCGCTGGGCAGGAACGGCAGATATTTTTGCGGGTCCGTTTCGAGGCCCAGTAACGCATCGACGCCGGCATTTTCCGAAGAACTACGTTTACGGGTGGTGGAGTTATCCAGCTCTGCCTTGTCTTTGATGTCAATCATCACGGTCAGGATATCGCCGACCTGCGCCGCGCGTTGATCTTTGAAAAATGTCTGGCGGTCGCTGGCCCACAGGGAATTTTTTTCCCGGACCGTATTATGGGGGGCAGGCATGGGCATGGATACGGTTTTATAGCTGTCCTGTGCGATAGGGTTTTCAATCGGCGTTAAGTCAGGGGCCTTACCGACATTGGCCAGCCGTTCTCCTGCGCCGCATGCGCTTAAAGAGAGGCTTGCACCAATCAGTAAAAGCATCGTTGTTGTTTTATTGCGATTATTCATCATAACCTCCCGATATAAAAATTCTACTGCACCGTAATTTCACGCAAACCCGTGACAACGCCCGATACAGGTTTGTTGCTGGTGATATTGGTCACACGCACCAACTCGCCCATCGTTGCATTCTGCATGGCTTTGCCTTTGGCTGACACAACGATTCCGCCATCCTTGAACAGCAAGGTGACTGTCTCGCCGCGCCCGACCATTTGCGGCGGCTGTAAATCATTGAAAGACAGCGGCTTGCCGCTCAGCGCCAAACGGCGCGGGGTCATACCGGCAATGCGGTCGGTATCAAGCACGACATCGCGCGGCAGGCTTTTTGCCGGGACGTCGATATAATCGATATCGCTGTATGAAATAATATCGCCGTTTCTCATATTGGTTTTCAAGACAGGCAGTGAGACAAATCGCTCGACTTCACCGGCCAGTGTGATGCGCTTCAGCGGCTTGTCTTTCGAAGGGGCCACGATGGTCGCTTCAAAATAATTTTTATGCGGCTGGTAACGCAGGTCGCTCACGACAAACGCCTTGTCGATATCGGCTGGCAGGGAGATCGCCTCAAAACCCCCGTTCGGCACGATTTTGAAATCGCCTTGCGCGCCGCTGGCCCGCAATTCCTCGATCAATTGGCTTTCGATCTCGCTGGCGGGAATGATGGTGGCGGCGCGGCGCACGATCACCTGCTGGGCGGTGCTTTGCGGTCTCCACGGGATATCAAGGGCCGAAGCGATGCGATATAAAGTGCGGGCGTTCAGCACGACCTCTTTACCGGGGGCAGGAGCCGCCCCCAGCACATAATCCGCGTTTTTTTCCAGTCCGAAGAACAGGTCGCCGGCTGTCAGCATGTCGCCCTTGATCACGGCGACATCGCGGATGCCGGCGGCCAGCGCCGATTGAACCATCCCCAGCCAGATGAACAGGCTGGCAATCAGGCACAGTGCGAACGCTGCCGTTTTGCCTGCAAGGATCAAATCTGTCCGGTCGATGGGTTTCATATCATACTCCCTTCATGGGTTTATCGCAGTTGTGTCACAGCTAGCAGCATTTCATCGCTGGTTGAAATGACGTTCGAGTTCATTTCATACGCGCGCTGGGCCGCAATCAGGTTCGTGATTTCCTCGACGACATTCACGTTAGAATTTTCGAGGGCACCCTGACGTATTTCGCCGAAATCATCCGCGTCAGGCTGTCCGGTTGTGGGGGCACCGGACGATTCCGTTTCCATGAATAGTGTATCGCCCACCCCTTCAAGACCGGTGGGGTTCACAAAACTGGCCAATTCGATCTGGCCGATATTCTGGAAGGCGACCGCGCCCGGAAGCTTGGCCAGCACTTCGCCCGATCCGTTAACGACGATATCGAGAGCATCATCAGGGACGGTCAGACCTGGTTGAAGGCGATAGCCTTGGGCGGTGACAATCTCGCCGTCCTGATTCAATTGGAACGTGCCCGAACGGGTATAGGCCGTATCGCCATCGGGCAATTCGATCTGGAAATACCCTTTTCCGGTGATGGCCAGATCAAGCTTGTTTTCGGTCATGCGAACGGTTCCTTGCTCATGCAGGCGATAGATCGACCCCAGCCCGACCCCAAGGCCGAACTGCATACCTGACGGGACAAAAGTGCCCGAATCGGACGATGTCGCGCCGGGCCGTAATTTGTTCTGATAAATCAGGTCGTGAAACTCGGCGCGTTGGCGTTTGTAGCCCGATGTGGTCATGTTGGCGATGTTGTTGGAAATAACATCGACATTCATCTGTTGGGCCAGCATGCCTGTGGCGCCGATATCCAATGAACGTGTTACCATGTTGCGATCTCCTTATTCTTTATCTTTCAATAATGTTGTTATGCCTGCCGGCCCAGGCGCTGGATGGCGCCGCGTATTCTTTCATGTTCGTTTTGCATCAAGCGCTGCATCATCTGGTATTCGCGGCTGACATCGATCATGCGCGTCATCTCCAGAACGCCTTGTATGTTCGATCCTTCCAGCTTGCCTTGCTGAACTTTCGTATTGGTCGCATCTGTGCCGGCGGACTCGGTTTTGTATAATCCGTTCCCGGCGGGATCGAGGATCTGCTCGCTTGAAAATTCCTTGACCATCAAACGGCCCACTTCGCCTTCGTCGGTGCTGATTACGCCCTGATGGTCGATATAGATATTCTTGGCATCGTTGGGGATAATCAGATCGCCGCCGCCGGCGCTGGCCACTGCCATGCCGCGCGCATTGATCAGGCGGCCTTGCGCGTCCATGGTGAAATTCCCCGCTCTGGTATACTGGATGCCGTCGGGTGTCTGGATGCCCAGAAAGCCGGGGCCGACCAGCGCGACATCAAGCGATCCGCCGGTGATCTTGATCGGGCCGGGATCGGTGACCTGATACTGGCCGTACTCGGAACTCATCGACATGGGGACATTCATGCCGCGCGGCTTGGTGATATATTCTTCGAAAATCCCGTTCTGCCCGCGATAGCCGGGCGTGTTGATATTCGCGATATTCTGGGCGATCAGGTCCATTTTCGCCTGAAGCGTGACCTGTCCTGATAGGCCGATATACAAAGAATTTTCCATGATCCGTCCCGCTTTGTTGGGTTGTGTCGTCGCTACACGTTGCAGGGCGCGTGCCAACTGCCAACCTATTGGTAAACTTGGGTTTTTGATTGTATGGCGCGGTAAGCGGGCGCGAAAGGGGGGCGTGGATTGACTACAGAGGACACCCTGAGGGGCAAAAAATGCCGGGGCTAGGGATTTGCGTCGTTTCGCATTATACTAAAGCTTCGTTGATTCAATATCTTGCCTCACGATACAGGATTACAAACCATGGCTGACAATACCGAGACCCCCGACGCAACACTGGACGATGAAACCGGCGGCGCCGCTACGCCCGAGGGCGGTCAGGAAGGCGGCGATCCGCTGCTGGACGAAGAGGGGGGCAAGAAGAAAAAGCTGATTATAATCGCGGGGGCGGTGCTTGTCCTGCTGATCGGCGGCGGTGCCGGGGCTTATTTCATGGGCTTTCTGGATGGTTTGGTGGGGCGCGGGGAGGTGGCGCAGGAACATGCAGAGGGCGCCGGAGGGCCGGCGCTGGACGAACACGGCAATCCCTTGCCGAGCGTCTTTTTGCCGATTCCCGATATGATTGTGAACCTGAATTCAGCCGACGCCACGCCCCGCTATCTGCGCTTAAGCGTTCAGTTGGAGTTAAGAAGCGAGGCGGACCGCGCCCGTGTCGAGGCGGTCATCCCGCGCGTGGTTGACCAGTTCCAAACCTATTTGCGCGAATTGCGGGTGCGCGACTTGCGCGGATCGGCGGGAATCTACCGCTTGCAAATGGAATTGCTGGCCCGCGTGAACGAGGCCGCTTACCCGGTCGTCGTGCAGGATGTCCTGTTTCAGGAAATTCTGGTACAATAACCTGTTCGACGCATAACGGGGCGGGCGGCATGATTCTTGCCTGTTCTGTATGGAACTAAAATAATTGGGGAAAACAACGTGGCCGAAACAAGTGCACCAGAAAAACAGGATGCCGGCGCTGACAGCGGTGAAAAAATTCTGGATCAGAGCGATATTGATGCCCTGCTGAATCCTGGCGGCGGTAGTGATGGCGGCGATGAGGGCGGTGCGCTCCTCAATCAGGATGAGATTAACTCCTTGCTGGAGATGGACGGCAGCGGCAGTTCAGAGACAACCGGCGTTATGGCGCTGGTCAATGCGGCGATGGTCAATTACGAGCGCCTGCCGATGCTCGATATTGTCTTCGACCGTCTGGTCCGCCTGATGTCGACGACTCTGCGTAATTTGACGTCGGACAATGTCGATGTGTCTCTCGATCAGGTATCGACCGTGCGTTTCGGAGATTATATGGATTCCATTCCCCTGCCGACCATGCTGAGCGTTTTCAAAGCCGAAGAATGGGACAATAGCGGCTTGATGGTGACGGACAGCGCGATGATTTATTCGATTGTCGATGTTCTACTCGGCGGACGCAAGGGAACGCCGGCCATTCGCATCGAAGGACGGCCCTATACGACGATCGAACAAAAACTGGTTGAACGTCTGGTGCAGGTCACCTTAAGCGATCTATCGTCGGCGTTTGACCCTCTTTCACCGGTCAGTTTCAATCTGGACCGTGTTGAAACTAATCCGCGCTTTGCAACAATTTCGCAAAGCGGCAACGCTTGCGTTCTCGCACGGCTACGCATTGATATGGGCGAGCGCGGCGGGCGGCTGGAAATCCTGATCCCCTATGCAACGCTGGAACCGATCCGCGAATTGCTGTTGCAGATGTTCATGGGGGAAAAATTTGGCCGCGATTCGATTTGGGAAACGCACTTGACCGAGGAGTTGTACCAAACCGATGTTCAGCTTCAGGCGGTTTTGGGTGAGGTGGCTGTGCCGCTGAAGACGATGCTGAACTGGAAGGTGGGAACGCGCCTGATGCTCAATACCCATATCAGT
>CAYSGL010000046.1:5228-8744 GCA_964430725.1 uncultured Pseudobdellovibrionaceae bacterium | reverse complement strand
CATCCGTTGGGTCGGCAAGCGTGATGTTCAAGCCGTCCAGAAACAAAGATTTGAGATCATAACCCTGCCGCATCGCGCGGTCATAATCTACGATCCAGGCGCCACAGCCGCGATCAAGATGCGGAAAGCGGATGAGCTTGTGGTTGCGCACCATGCCCGCCTGACGATAGAGCGCATCGATTAATTTTTCCGTCTTTTCAATTTCGGCTATGATATCCTGATAGGAAAGCTCGCTTGCCCGGCGATGCGTATAGGTATGATTGCCGACAACAAAGCCCTTTTCGATCGCCCGGCGAACCGGATCGGGATTTTGTTCGATCCCTTCACACTGCAGATGCAGATCGGCATAAGACGAGCCGATCGCAAAAATGACCGCCGGTATATCCCGCGCAACAAGCCAGTCAGTCAGATCGTCCGTCTGGTTTGTTGGTGAATCATCAATGGTGAGGTAGGCGCGTTTGGTCATTTATCATGCACTCCTTCAACGCTGTGCCGCGCATCATGCGGATCGCCATGCGGGTCTTTATGGATGATAATTTCACTGTGCGGATAGACACTTAAGATCGCCATTTCCAACTCGCGGGAAACGGCATGTGCCGCGCGCAGGGTTTGCATCGGCTCCAGCTCGACATCAAAACTAATATGCCATGCCATACCCGACTGGCGGGTGCGCAAATCGTGGACACCGCGCACATCGTCATTATCACAGATAATCGCCAGAATATCGGCCCGCACGTCGTCAGGCAATTCGCGGTCCAGCAACATGTTGATAGCATCCTCGCCGATACGGTAGGCGGCAAAACCCAACCAGCCCGCGATCGCCAGACCGCAAAGCGGATCAATCCAACCCGGCCCCCCCAGCCGATCGGCCAGCAAGGCCGCAATAACCGCCCCGTTGAGCATCATATCCCCGGCATAATTGACCCGATCTGCCTTGATCGCCAACGATGGCGCGCGCTTCAGGCAGTAATTTTGAACCAGCACAAGAACAAGTGAGAGGACAATAGCAATCGACGAAACACCAATCGCCAGATCATGCGCACTCACGGCTTGCGGATTGATCAGCCGGTCAAAAGATTGCAAGGCAAGAAAGCCCGCACCGCCTGCCAAAAGCGAGCCTTGAAACAGCGCCGCGATGCCTTCGGCCTTGCCATGGCCGTGCCGATGCGTTTCGTCAGCGGGCTTGAGAGATAGCCGGACCGCCATTAGCATGATGATTGATATACACAGATCTGTGAAACTATCGACCAGCGAGCCAAGCAACGCCGCCGATCCCGATTGCCAGTACGCATAAGTTTTTAACGCCAGTAAAATGACAACCGTGGCAATCGCCCAGCCCGAAGCCAGTAATGCCAAGCGCGGATTACGCACCCCCGGAATCTCGGATACGCTTGTATCGTGATACATGACAAACTACCTTCGTTCAGTCGACAATCTGTCCCGCAATTTGTTATGACAGGACTTTGCGCGAAATACCAAATACCTCGTTCATATGGGTGGCAACATACAGCATCGTCCCATCTTCGTTGCTGCTGACAGCATTCGGGATGGCATCCGGAAGGAGGGCCTGACCGCGTATCTTCAGGGTGTCGGGGTCCATTTCAATCAGCCGCCCGCCGTTCGTTCCGAATACAACCAAGCCATTCAGCAGGCGCGGGCTGGAATAGACACGGGCACGACATTCAATTTTATCAATTAACTCGAGCGTCTGTGCATCAATCACATACAGATGCCGGTCGCCGGAACCGGCGAAAATACGCCCCTGCGCCACAAGCGGCGTTGTATAGCAGATATCATCTGTCTGAATAGCCGCAAGGCGGTCGCCGGTATTGGCATCTAAAACATATATATTTCCGTCAAACGAGGCCGCGACAACCCGCTCTCTCTCGTCATCAATTGCCGGAGCGTATTTGATCGAACGCTGTGTGTCATGCTGCCAGACTTTTTGACCTGTCTTGGCATCATGGGCAATGATGAAATGATCGTTCGAGCCGAATATCACGAGGTCTTTTTTCGGGTAATAGGCCGCCGAACCATGTTCATATTGCTTCAGGCCATATTCCCATATCCGCTGACCAGTCGTCAGGTCAAGCGCGGCGTGACTGCCTTTTTGTCTCGGTCGTTCATATTCCAGACCGATATACAGCATATTATGTTCCGGCACGATGAGCGGCGAAGAACCGATCCACTCGCAACACGGATTGCGCCATATCTCTGTCCCGCTTTGCGCATCGAGGCAATAAACAACGCCGTTATAGGCCCCGAAGTAGATTTTTCCTTCATGGTGGGCCGGACTCGACCATATGCCTTTATTATGCTTGACCGGCACAGAAAAGCGCCAGACTTCCCGCCCATCCTTTGTGTCGATACAGACCATCGTGCCATTCTCAAGCCCCATGACCAGTTTAGAGCCGATCAGTAACGGGGTTGACTTTGGGACGGACGAATAAGGAAAAGCGCCTTTTTCGTAAAAACGCCATGTCACTTCATAATCTATCGTCAGCGGATCCGGGGTCTGAGATCTCATCTCCAAACCGAAATCCGAGAGTTTGAAGATTGATTGCACCGCAAGCTGATTACGGGCGCGCCAGTACATGCCGGTGATCGATTCATAATCAATCACGACAAAAATTTCTTTCAACGTCGCGCCTTCGTCCTTGATTACCGTCAGGCCGCGCTCTAGGCTGCCGCCGCTATTGAGAATATCGTCGATCAGGATAACCGGCTCGTCCGTCACAATCCCTTCGACATTGCGCGCCGTGCCATAGGTTTTTCGCTCTTTGCGGATAATAAACCCGTTCAGGGTCATGCCCCGTTTTTTTGCGGAAATCTGCAAGGCCGTCAATAACGGTATGGCCGCAACCTCCATGGCTGCCAGCTGGAAAGGTCCTGCCTGTTCATACCGCTTCCAGAATTCGGCACTGATGCGGCCAAGCATCTCCACATTCAAAAACAAGGGCCGCAAATCAATCAGCCAGTCCAGATCGCTACCACTGCGCGACAGAAGTCGTTGATCTTCTTTGCGTAAAATCGCCTTGGCTTGAATTGTATCTTTTAAGGTAAGAACGGCATCACTCATGGCCAAAAGGATAGCCTATTTCCCGGGCAGCGCAAGAAGGCATTTGTCAGAAGGCCCCTTCTATTATATCACTAACCGGGCAAAAAGAGAGGGCATAATGATTGATATTCTGATGATACTGGCTGGGCTGGTTCTTTTATTCTTTGGCGGAGAAGGATTGATCAAAGGCGCCGTGTCGCTTGCCTATAATTTTGGCCTGTCCAAATTACTGGTCAGCGCGGTTATTGTCGGGTTTGGCACGTCCATGCCGGAAATGACCGTTTCTATCAGCGCCGCGCTGAAAGGGTCCTCTGATATCGCTCTGGGTAATGTCGTGGGAAGCAATATTGCGAACGTCCTTTTAATTCTCGGTGTCGGTTCAGTCTTATATCCCCTTGCCATACCTATCTCGAATGTCCGGCGTGATACATTGATGATGATCGGCGCCTCTTTGATTT
>CAYSGL010000046.1:0-5218 GCA_964430725.1 uncultured Pseudobdellovibrionaceae bacterium | reverse complement strand
ATTTTATGCGGACTGTCATTAATCGGCGTCATCAATTTTATCGCCGGCCTTTTCCTTTTTGCCATTCTATGCGGCTATATTTTCTGGTCCTATACAGCGGACAAAAAAGAGCAATCCGACCTCGCCGATCACATCCATGAAGACATTGAGGGGGGGGAACATATAAAGCCCCTCGTCGCGGCGATTTTCAGTGTCGGAGGCTTAGTCATGCTGGTGGGCGGGGCCTATCTCATGGTGGAGGGAGCGACAGCCATAGCCCGTGATTTCGGTATATCCGAAGCGGTGATCGGGTTGACGATCGTTGCTGTCGGCACGTCTTTGCCGGAACTGGCAACCGCCATTATTGCGGCAATACGCAAACATGGCGATATCATCATCGGCAATGTGCTTGGCAGTAATATTTTTAATATTCTGTCCATTCTGGGCATCACCGCGCTGGTTTCCCCCGTTTCAATCGCCAGCCAAATAGCCGATTCAGATATATGGGTGATGCTGGGAGCGGCAATATTTATATCGATATACCTCCTGCGTGGATATACAATCGGACGCCTGAGCGGTATTGCCATGCTGGTCGCTTATGGCGGCTATACATACTGGCTGTATGCGGAAGCAGCGACGGCGCAAGCCCTGTAAAATCCATACAGAACAATGACTTTAGCCTCATATATAGATCAAGGAACAGGATGGTTAGAGATTCTCGGCAGCCAGTTCGATCAACCTTATATGCAAGAACTCTCTGATTTTCTTACCCATGAAAAGCAAAAAGGGCATGATATTTATCCGCCAGAGACATTGATTTTCAATGCGCTGAACACAACCCCTGCGCGCAAAGTCAAAGTAGTTATACTGGGACAAGATCCCTATCATGGTCCGAGACAAGCACATGGACTTGCCTTTTCCGTACAGAAAGGCATCGCGCTGCCGCCGAGCCTGAAAAATATTTACAAGGAAATTGAAAGAGAATTTCTCACCACGATGCCGCAGCAAGGAGATTTGACCGGCTGGGCCAGGCAAGGTGTTTTGCTGCTGAACGCGACGCTCACAGTGCGCGCCGCCCAAGCAGGCTCCCACCAAAAGCGCGGCTGGGAAACCTTTACAGACATGATCATTCGCGCAGTAAACGAACAAACAGATCACGTCGTCTTTATATTATGGGGTGCATACGCGCAAAAGAAAGGCGCCTTCATCAATCAAGAGCGCCACCTTGTCCTGCAAGGACCGCACCCCTCTCCGCTCTCGGCACACAGGGGGTTTTTTGGCTGCGGCCATTTTAAAGCCGCGAATGATTACCTGACAGAACATGGGAAAACTCCTATAGACTGGACAGCAGTGGGATAAGGGACATGGTGAAAATATACGGCATCAAGAATTGCGACACGATGAAAAAAGCCCTGCATTGGCTGGATAGCCATCAGATCGATTATGCGTTCTATGACTATAAAAAATCGGGCGTGGACATACCGATCCTGACACAGGCAATGAATGAACATGGATGGAACAATGTTATTAATCGCAAAGGGACCAGCTGGCGCCAACTCCCGGAAAAAGCGAGAGCGGCCATGACGAAGGAAACAGCCCTTGAAGCGGCGCAACAAAACCCGTCATTAATTCGCCGCCCTTTAATATATTTGAACAAGAAAACCTATCTTGGTTTCGATACAGCGATATATGCCGGTCTTTTCAATCGCTGAAGTTTAAGTCGTCTATAGTTGTATGGTTAAAATCATTCATTACCTCCATACATAATGGATTTTTATATCCGGAAGATATGATCATGTTTTTATATGATGTTATTATTATAGGTGCCGGAGCAGCAGGCCTGATGTGTGCTATTGAGGCCGGCAAGCGCGGCCGCCGTGTCGTTGTCATCGACCATACCGATAAAATCGGAGAAAAAATCAGAATATCGGGTGGCGGCCGATGTAATTTTACCAATCTTTATTGCTCTCCCGACCAATATATTTCCACTAATCCTCATTTTTGCCGCTCGGCTTTGAAACGCTATAGCCAGCATGATTTTATCGCGTTGGTCGAAAAATACAAAATTGGCTATCACGAAAAAGGGCACGGTCAATTATTCTGCAATTCGAGTGCTACGGATATTATCCGCATGCTTCTTGATGAATGCGAATCGGCGGGCGTTACCGTCGAAAAATCGACAAAAATAGATAGCATCAGTCAATCACCGGATGGCAGCCGTTATCAATGCGTAACAAATAAAGGGATATATAAAGGCGAGTCACTTGTTGTCGCATGCGGTGGCTTATCGATTCCCAAAATAGGGGCCAGCCCTTTTGGTTTTCGCATCGCAGAACAGTTCGGGCATACGATTATCCCGCCGCGCGCCGGTCTTGTCCCGTTGACATTTGATCCGTATCTATTGACAGAGACAAAAACCATAAGCGGCGTTTCACTTGATCCTGTCCGCGTGCACAGCCAGTCCGGAAAATCATTCGACGAAGCGATACTGTTCACACATCGCGGTATCAGCGGGCCAGCTATTTTGCAAATATCATCATACTGGAAGCCGGGCGAGGATATCGTTATCAATCTGTTGCCGGACAGGGACGTTTTCACATGGTTGAAAGACCAACGTCACGAACATGGCAAGCGCGCCATACTCACCATTCTTGAAACCATTATACCGCACAGGCTATCGGCAATAATTCTGAAATCCCTCGATATCACAGGCAGAATTGGCGATTTATCGGATGCCGCGTTGAAGCGTCTTTCTCAGCGGATTGAGGAATGGCGCGTTAAGCCTTCCGGCAGCGAGGGATATCGTACTGCCGAAGTGACGTTGGGCGGCATAAATACAGCAGAAATATCATCCAAAACATTTGAAAGTACGCTACAGCCGGGCCTTTATTTCATTGGCGAGGTTGTCGATGTGACAGGTCATTTGGGCGGTTTCAATTTCCAATGGGCATGGTCATCGGGCTGGTGCGCAGGGCAATATGCTTAATTAATCCCCCTCGGCCTGACACTTGTTTTGCAACAGATACCGCCGACACTTCGCTGTATCACAGCACTCCGTATTAATATCAAATCACCTCTCCATCATGCCAATATTATGTGCGCAAGCCAGATTATCCTGCCTTCTTTGATCCAGTTCAACCGGCGGGGTATCAGTCTTGATACTTTTCAGCGTTTCCTTCGTATCTGGGTGGATTTGAAGCAATCTTTTCTCCAAGAGATTTCGCTTATTGCATATTCCCCATTTCTTTGGTGGCGGACAATGTTATCGTGGGCCAATCACGTTTTAAGGTGTTCAAAGCCCATTGATCACGAGGCAGGACGACAATCCCTCCGTCGCGATCTTCCGCCAGTTGAGAGCGATGCGCCGTCATAAATTTCTCTAGTTCTTTCGGGTTCTTTGCGCCGACCCACAGCGCGGTCGAATAAGGCACCATTTCAAAACCGACAGGCAGGCCATACTCAATTTCCAGACGGTTTTGCAGTACATCCAATTGCAAAGCCCCGACCACCCCGATAATCCATTGCGATCCGCTGACAGGGCGAAAGACCTGCACAACGCCTTCTTCGGCCATGCTTTCCAATGCCTTCTGCAAGTGTTTCGTTTTCATCGCATCGTCAAGCCGGATGCGGCGCAAAATTTCCGGTGCGAAATTCGGTATGCCGGTATAAGTTAGATTGTCACCTTCGCTTAAACTATCGCCCACCCGCAAGGTGCCGTGGTTGGGGATGCCGATGATATCGCCCGCTACCGCATCTTCCGCCAGTTCACGACCCTGCGCGAAAAAGAACATCGGATTGTTGATCGCCATCCATTTTCCCGTACGTGTTTGAAAGAGGCGCATGCCGCGTTTGAATGTACCGGAACAGATGCGAAAAAAGGCAATCCGATCGCGGTGTTTTGGGTCCATATTGCCTTGCACTTTAAATATGAAACCGCTGACCTTGCCATCATCAGGCTTTACCGGCTGTGGGATGGCCGGTTGTGGTCGCGGGGCTGGAGCATAGTCGATCAGGCTGTGAATCAGATCCTGTACGCCAAAATTTTTCAAGGCGCTGCCGAAAAACACTGGCGTCAGATGACCCTCGCGATAGGCCGCCATATCCATCGGCGGACAGAGGCCTTTTATCATCGCCACATCTTCGGTAAGTTGAGCGTGTTGTTCACTTGTAATAAAAGAGGTGAGAGCCGGATCATTCAGTCCGTTGCACTGAATCGTTTTAGGCAAAGCCTCTTTCGGATTATCCTCAAAAACGATCATGCGCTCGCGCAAAATGTCGTAACACCCTTTGAAATCTCTGCCCATACCAACCGGCCATGTAATAGGCGTAGGCGATCTAAAAAAACTCCTTGTTCTTGATGAACCAGATGCTCATTTACACCCACAAATGGCAAAAATGTTCAAAGAAATCATCTCCGATATGTTGGTTGGAAAATTTGGTATGCAGGTTATCATGACCACACATTCTCCTACGACTCTTTGTTGGATTGATGAGGAAAGTATATTTCTTATGGATCCCAAGAATGGAATTCAAAAAGCTACGAAAAAAGAAGCTTTAGAAAAATTAACATCAGGGCTCTTATATGTTCATCAAGCTTTCAAAATAATCCTTGTTGAAAATGCAGACGATTATAAGTTTCATCAAAGTGTCTATGATGAACTTGCATATATGGACATTCTTCCTAAAGAGCCACGGCTGAATTTCAAGTCTGTGGTCACCACAGACGTTAATGGGGGTGGCAAGAGTGTTGTTAAACATGCATGCATGCAATGGTCACAGTTCTCATCTGAAACTGACTTAAATGCAGTGTTATATGGGTTAGTTGATGGCGATAAGGATGATAATTCGGATTTGCCAGAAAATGCTTTTGCTTTATCGCGTTATTGCCATGAAAACTATTTGTCAGACCCGCTTCTAATATTTGCGCTTATAATGGAAGAATCTCTTGACGAAGAGGATGTTAGAGCCATTGGTAGAAAATATGGTTATCGTGCCGGTGATTCAATGAAATTTAAGGGTAATATAGAGTTGAAAGCTCAAAATATCGTCGACGAGATTATAACACTTTTAATTCAAAAAACTGATTACACGGAAGAACAAACAGAACCTAGAGCTACTATAAAATATGTAAACGGTATTGAGATTAATTTGCCTCAACGTTTTATATCAGAAAGTGGAAAAGACATTGTGCTGAAGTATTTTAAAACTGCTTTCCCTAATGCAGCGGCAAGATTGAATG
>CAYSGL010000045.1:7867-8848 GCA_964430725.1 uncultured Pseudobdellovibrionaceae bacterium | reverse complement strand
TGATATCCGTGCGTGCGCGTTGGGAAAAAATAGCATCGGTCCCCAGACCGGAAAAGCGTTGGGTCTTTTTCCCTGTGTTCAACTGGGTCGCCAGAAGATCCATGTTTTTTTGCTGGGTTTTCAGGCGCGAGATCTGGTCGAGTGCCTGTCCCAATGTCGAAATACCATTAGCCATGATGTTAACCCTTCTTATCTAAATGAATTGAGCAGTTCCTGAAACATTTCATCGGCGGCGGTGACTGCGCGCGCCGCTGCGGAATAAGCCGTTTGAATCACGATCAGGTTGGCCATTTCCTCGTCAATATTGACCGCCGATTCGTCCGTCATGCGGCGCTGGAGCAGGTCGCGCAGGGTCGTCTCGTCGCTTTCCTTGCTTTGTGCGATGACCAGATCCTGTGTCTGGCGGCTGATGACCTTCTGGCCGTAATCGATAATGCCGGTGGCAGTCAGGATATTGGTGTTCGCATTGGCTCCAGCGCCGAGATACTGGTTACGATAGGGAACATAGATCCCCGATCCCACAGTTGTTTCCGATCCATACAGGACATCGGTCACAGAGGGTACTTCAGTGACTGTGCCGCCATTGACCGTATAACTGCCGAACAGGGCGCCAAGAATGTTCACACTGTCGGGCAATGCTGCAAGATCGGCATTTACGGGAGAATCGGTGTTGAAAGACCCGCTGAACAGACGCAGGTTTCCGCCATGGGACGGGCCGCCGTTGCTGTCGTCGATGCCGGGGCGCAAGGTCAGGAATCCTGTAATCGGATCGAACGAAACGTTCAGCCCGGGGATGCCGGTTTCGGCAATCGGGTCCCAGCGCATTTTATCAATCAGGTCGTTGACGGTATCGCCCGGCTCCAGATAAACGCGCACAGGGTTCGCATCTTCGACCTGCACATCAAAATAAGGATCGTTGGTTGTGAAGGTACCTTCGCTCAGGCCCAATCCTTCCAGCGCGTCCGCGCCCATGCCGCCGGC
>CAYSGL010000045.1:0-7857 GCA_964430725.1 uncultured Pseudobdellovibrionaceae bacterium | reverse complement strand
GAATGGGAGAAGAGGACAAGCTGGCCTTGCGCGCCGCGCGAGGCAACGGCTTCAAACCGCGCCGGGACAACCTGCGCCGTAATCTGCGCGTTGATTTCCGCGATGATCTGGTCCAGTGCATCGTTGATGCCAGGGCCCGCCTGTGCCGCCGCGTCGCTCAGGTCGAGCGTAATGGTAACGGGGAGCTCACCCGTACGCGGATCGGTAAAGGTAATATCGACCTGATCGTCATTCGGCCAGTTCGGGAATAAATCAGCCAGCAAGTCCGATAGATCAAGATCATTTCCGGGGATGCCGTCATCGATTTCAGGATAGATCCCTAGATTAACCCGCCCTGTGATTGTATTCGATGACTGAATGCCCAGCCATTGTTGTAAATCGGTTGCGGGCAGGCCGATATTCAGGTCGATCGTACCGGCGGCCTGCTGGTAATTTACGGTGCCGAAAGCAAAATTCAGCACGCGGCGCAGGACAACATCTGATCCGGTGGGAATCGGCGTGTCGGACGTGTAGGTTCCTTGCTGCAGCAGGTTGATATTATTCGCGATGTTGCTGTTGACGCGTATATTCGTAGCAAATCCGATATATGAAACCGAAGTCGGCGGCGCGCCGTTCGGGTCTGGCGCTGTATCGGGCGGAATGGTGCCGGACGCATCGGTGAACAGGCGCAGGCCCTGCGCATCAAGACGCGAGGCCAGCTTGTGCGCCAGTTCGTCGATCTGGGCCTGATAGTCAACCAGTGTTTCATCGCGCAATTCAAGAAGAGCGCCGAGCTTTCCGCCCAGATTGGTCTGGGCGATGTCGAAGGCGGCAGGGTCGCCTGCCTTCCCGTTTGTATAGATACCGGCCAAGCTGCTGGGATAGACGGTCGTCGGCGTAATGGTGGTTGGCGAAAAGGACAGGGGGCTTGCCCGTTCCGACGCAAGCTCGACACCTGTGGCGGATTGTACGACGACAACGCCGTCGCCACGGGTGAAATAAGTAATCTGCAATTCCTGTGAGAGGGCTTTGAGTGCTTCGTCGCGGCGGTCCTCAAGATCGGCGGAAGAGCGCCCGACGCTCAGGGCGTTCTTGATTTGCGTGTTCAGCAAGGCGATTTGTTCGCTCATGGCATTGATCGTGCCGACGCTGGTGACAATCTCTTCCTGTGCATCGCGGCGCATCTGGGTGACCAGTTTACCGAAATCGTTGAACTTGCCGGCAACGTTCTGTGCCTGATTCAAGGTCGCGTGAAGCAAAAAGCCATTGGTTGGGTCATCCGCCAGCTTGACGAACTGGTTTTTCAGTTCGGCAATATATGCCGAGATCGACAGTTCCTTGTCGGGCGGTCCGTGGAACGCTTCGATCGAAGACAGATAACTGGCCTTGATGTTGCTGGCGCTGACCGAGCTGACCTGTGTCCACAGGTCGCGCGACAGGTTCATATTGACCTTGCGCACAATGCTGTTGGTAACAACGCCAATCCCCTGCCCGCTATCCAGTGTACGGGTGGATTGCGGCAAAATTTTCCGTGTATAGCCGGGCGTGCCGACATTGGCGACGTTATTGGAGATGACGTTCAGCTGCTGCTGAGCGGCGCGCAACCCCGTCAGGGCGGTATTTAATGCCTGTAGCGACATGCTATCTCCTTGATTCCATTGAAAACAGGCCCAATAAAGCCAAGGCCGGTTTTCTGCTTACACCAGAAGACTATGCAAGGGGGATGCCAGAGGGCGCGGGAGAGGATTAGCGGGCGGAGGCGCGCAGCGAGTTGACCAGCGTATCGACGCGCCCCTGTTCTTTGCGCAATGATAATTCGGCCAGCATGGAGAGCAGCATTTCCCGCCGCGCCAGCGCGTCGTAAATGTCGCGGTCCTGCATGACCTTGATGGCGCGCATGGCGGCGCGCATTCGCGCGACGTTGGCGGGTTTATCATATAAATTCACGACAAATCCCGGATGCTGATACAGTTTTTTGGTCAGAATCTCCATTTGCGCGTAATAGCTGGGCCGTTCGCCAAGTATCGCGGTGATCTCGTCCTCGTCGGTGATGCCCATATCCTTGATCAGCGCGCGCAGGAACGCGGTATTCGTGTTCTCGCCGCTTGTCTCTGCGCCCGATGATTTTTGTGCGATGATGTTGTTCATGCTGTTACGGGCCACGGTGCGCATGGCGACGATGGCGCGCAGATCCTGATACACATCCTGAAAATTTTCCAGCGTGGTAATGTCCTGCCGGATCGAGGCCGCCGGATGCGGTTGGAACAGATTATCCATCAACATATGCGCCGCCAGACCGTCGTCGCCGGCGTTCGCGTCATCCAGCGGGTCTATGGCGATGGTCAGCGGCAGGTCGATTGTCCGCGTATAGTCAATGTCGCGGTTGATCATCTCCGGTTTGATATCGTCCGCGCATACGGCGCCCAGCGTTCCGGCATTGTCCTTGGAATTACAGAATTTCGTGCGGAATGTTTCGAACCGGCTTTGACGGTCGCTGACATTGGCTTGGACCGTCAGGTTTTCGCCGCTCATCAGTTCGCGCTGAATGCCGCGCTGCGCCAGTGTTGCCTGTGTGAAGTTCGCGCGGCGCTCTGTGTCTAACAGATTGCGGGAAAACGTGCCGATTGTGCACATCTGTTCGGACGGATGGTAATCCTTGTGCGCACGCGCGGCTTTTTGTTGCAAGAGGCGCTGGGTTTCCAGCTGGTGCTTGGCATCAAAGAAAGAGCCGATGATCTCGGCCTGCGCCATCATCGTCGCGACCATCTGATTGGCCATGACTGCAAGTCCGGCAACCCAGACGCGAAGGATCAGGTCGCCCACTAATTCATAATGTTCGACAGTAACGCCGCCTGAACCAATCCCCCGAAATTCCGGATCTGTTGGTGGCTGAGAGCCAGGATCAAGGGGGCCCCGTCCGCCTGCAATTTCCGATGTACATTGCCCACCATCAATAGGCACAGGAATATCTCTGTGGGTACAGATATAATCAGATACGTGCGTCGCATTATCGGCCGCACCGCCCCCTTTATTGAGATAATTACAGACTCCGGTTCCGCCTGCCAAATGCCCGCCAGCAAGAATACCGGACATGGTTACAACGCATGTTCGTCCCTTACGGTCGGTAATTGTCCTGCCAATCGCATTGTGACAGCCTTTTGTTTCACGATATAAAAGCGAGGCGTGGAGATCAAAAGCTCGATTCTGAGCTGCTTCGTTAGCAAGGAAATCGCGGTAGCTGGTAATTCGAAAGACCGTATACGCCTCGCCGGTCCAGTGGCCTGAAAATTCATTATAACAGGCCGCGTAGCCTTTATCTGGAGGTCCGCATTGTGTTTCGCATTTTCTGTCGTTGCGCACGCCCTTGTCCATACATTGCCCCGGATCGACGATCTGGGGGTCATCCCACCAGCCGATAGCATTCAACCTTGCTTCCCCGAATTGGTATTTACCAAGATAATTCCATTGGTTTGTGGCGGCTATATTTCCGCTACTTTCTGTATATCCAAGCGATTCTTTTAGGCCGCTCCAATCACATTGCCCCGTCCCCGTTACCGTATCAACGGCAGGGCCGACTCCTTCCGTGGCGTATGCCGGCATAACCGGCGGTATGGCCAGCGCGAGGATCAGGAGGATGCGCAGGAGATCCATCATAATGCGCCGCCTCTCGTGTGGATGTCGAGTGCGTATGGCTGTCCGTTTTGTACAAAAGACAGGGTGATTGGTTTGTCGCGCGGCATGTCCAGCGTAATCCGCCCGTTCCAGTCTGCGGGAACATCACGATAAAGAACGGCTTCTTGCACAGATAAGGATACGCGGGTTTGGGGGCTTAGGCCTGATAACCGGACAGCGTGGCCGATATCAATATCATAATAGCGGCCCTGCGCGTCTGACAAGCGAAGGGAAAGGGCATCGGGCCGCCCTTGCGCCAACAGATGGACGGCATCTGCATCCGTTCGTTGGTCGAGTGTTTGTAATATACCGCCGATGATGGCTTCACCTTCGAGCGCTATGTTGTCGGGTAAAGCGTGCAGCGATACTGCCACATAAGGATCATTATTATTGTTGGTGTAAAGAATATTTGTTTTAAGAAATACGCCGAGTGCCCCTAGGCACAAAAGCGACAACCCCGCCGCGCCCGCGTATGCCAGCCTGCGCCGCGCCGCCGTCATCAATTCCCCCCGGGATTGATTCTGTTGGTCAGCT
Source organism: uncultured Pseudobdellovibrionaceae bacterium (assembly GCA_964430725.1). Taxonomy (GTDB): domain Bacteria; phylum Pseudomonadota; class Alphaproteobacteria; order Micavibrionales; family Micavibrionaceae; genus CAYSGL01. The sequence goes on along the minus strand of CAYSGL010000045.1, from coordinate 3,672 downwards.
TGCGCTGTTCATCGGTCAGTGCTGTTTCAAGAATGACGGACAGATTGGCTTCGGCGCGCAGCAGAGAGCGAAACATGTCGCGTTTTTGCATCAGGTCGATAGCCTGCATCGCAACCTCTTTACGCTTGACGTTGGCGGGCTTGTCATAGAGGTCGGTATAGAAATTCGGGTTCTGATATATCTTCTTGGTCAGGACTTCCATCTGCGCGTAATAGCTGGGCCGCTCGCCGAGCATCGATTCGATGTCCTCTTCGGGAACGCCCATTTCCTTGAGCAGCGCATACAGGTAGGGCTGAACTTCTTTTTCGCCCATGGCTTTTTGTGCGGCAAGCGCCGCGAAACTGTTATAGGCGACAGAGCGTTTTGCGATGATGGCGCGCACATCGGAGAGAAGATTCGCGCCTTCGCTCGGCATATTGTTTTTATCCAGACTGATCGCAATTTTCGGGACAATCGGCGGCACCTCATGGCCGTAAAGATTAGAGGCCAGCGCGAACAGGTCTTCGGCATCGTTGGTGTCCGCACTGCCGCCGTCCGCGCCTTTGGTCATATCGACTTCAAGCGTAATGGGTAAATCCAGCGTGGCGGTAAAGTTGATATCGCGGTTGCGCCGGTTGGGTTTCCCGCCTTGGCCGCACAGGGCGCTGAGCGTACCCGCATTATCGGTCGGGTTGCAGTATGTCTTGATAAATTGCGCAAAACGGCTGCGACGGTCCGCCCCTGCGGGACTGGAGGCGACGTCGCCCTGTCTTGTCTGACGTGCCAGTGCGCGTGCCGATAAGACTTCGGCGGTGAATTCGGTGTTGCGGTCACTGGCGGCCAGCGAGCGCATGCCGGTGCCGAAGGTACACATGCCTTCAGAGGGATGATAATCCTTGTGCGCTTGCGCGGCGAGCTGTTGGAACAGGCGCTGGGTTTCCAGCTGGTGCTTCGCATCGAAGAACGTGCCGATAATCTGGACCTGATGCATCGCGGCAACGGTCAGTTGTTCCGTCATCAGCATCAGGGCGGGGAGCAGTTTTATCTCCCAGAATTCCTGAATGATCCAGTTGCGGTGCGCAATCCATTCGTCGGTAATATGCTCGATTGTCTGGATTGATTGTGTACGGGAGGCTCCCGCGCAGGACCGGCGTGGGCCGCAGCAGACGGCCTCGGCGCGATCGGGCAAGGCGGTCGCAAAAAAGGCGGCCAGAAAAACAAGTAAGACGGCGTGCTTTATCATTGACTGCCCCCTGTGCTTGCCTTGCCCTGCTCGCGCTTGTTCATCGTTTCGATCTGCGCGGCAACGCGGTTATGATCTTCTTCCAGCATGGTTTCAAGCAGGACCGATAAAATCGCTTCAGAGCGCAGCAGGCTCTTGTAAATGTCGCGATCCTGCATCAGGCCCACGGCTTGAAGCACGGCGCCCTTGCGGTCGACGTTGGCGGGCTTGTCGTACAATTCGGTATAGAAGACAGGATTTTGCAGCGCCTTTTTGGTCAGAATTTCCATCTGCGCAAAATAGCTGGGATTTTTCCCGAGAAGTGTCTCAAGGTCTTCTTCGGGCACGCCCAACTCGGCAACCATCTTATAAAGATATGGCTGCGCCTCAGCTGTGCCCGATGCCTTCATGCCCGTGATGGCGGCGAAACTGTTTTGTGCGACCGAGCGCTTGGCGTTCAGCGCGCGCGCATCCATCAGGTGCAGCTCGCCACTCATCGGGCGACCGTTTTTAAAGCCGGTCAATGTCCAGGCATTGATATAGGGAATAACGTCATGCCCGTATAAATTGGCCCCCAGCGCGAACAGCGCGGCCTCGTCATCGGAGGGGTTCTCGTTGCCTTGCGTATGAAAATCCAGATCGAGTGTGAGTTTATTTTCGATCGTCCGGGTGTAATCGATATCGCGGTTCTTGGTCGTCGCGGTGGCCTTACTGCCCTTGCAGAATTCATCCAGCGTTTTGTTGTTGTCCTGCTGGTCACAAAACCGCTCGATAAAGGTTTTGATGCGGCTGGCGCGGTCTTCATTGAGGATGGGGCCGCTTTTGGGACTGCTGCCCGCTTGCGATCCGGCCAATCCTTCGCCGCTGCGCAATTGTCTTTGCATGCCGCGCGCGGCAATCGCGGCATGGGCCAGCTCGCCCGCACGCTCGGATGCCGCTAGCGAGCGCACCGACGTGCCGAAGGTGCATAATCCCTCGCTGGGCTGATAATCTTTGTGCGCTTCGGCGGTCATCTGCTGGAACAGACGCTGGGTTTCCAGCTGGTGCTTCGCATCGAAGAACGATCCGATAATCTGCACCTGCTGCATGCCGGCGACCGTCAGCTGTTCGGCCATCAGCGCAAGGGCCTTGGCGACATGCTTGGTGAAAAATTCGGTGACGAACCAGATTTCATGTTCGCGCCGTTTGCTGGTCATGTGCGAGCGAATACGTGCGTGATGCTGCGCAATGTCCGATTCGCAACTACATGTTGCCTCACCGGGGTCGGGGTTATTGCCCCCGCCGCCAACGCCGATTGTCAACCCGCCTTGAAGTAGGCCGGTCAACGTGCTGGTAATGCCCTGCAATCCGCCGAGCAACTGGCCGAGCTGTGGGAAGGCCGAATTGATCAACTGCGCGGCGGCGTTGATGGCCGCCTGTGTCGCGCCTTGCTGCAACTGGCCGATAATGCCCTGAATATTGCCGTTCCCCGCGATTTGCAGAATGGAACCGGCTTGCTGGAGCAGGCCGGCGGCCGGCGTGCCGCTAGCCAGATTTTGCAAGATGCCGCCGATGCCGCTCTGGACGATCTGGTTGACGTTCAGGTTGCCAAGACCGGGAATCTGGCTGAGCTGTGCGCCAACCAGATTGCTGATCTGTCCGCCGACGATGCCGCTGATCAGGTTATTGGCCGCCTGGGGCGTCATGGTGTTCCCCAGAACGCCATTGACGATGTTTGTCGCAGTTCCGAGCTGGATGCCGGTCATTTCACTGAGTGTTTGCGCAGGATTGGCGGCTGTATTGCCTAGGACGGTTGAGATAACGTCGGGTACATTCGGGGTGTTCGTGGTGGGCGTTGTTGTTTGCGCCAGCGCCGGTGTCGCCAGCATCAAGCAGGCAATCAGCGCCAGCGCGGTCAGCGCGGGCCTGGCAGATCTGTCCTGTTTTGTGCCTAACACCTTGATTTTGCCCCGAAATTCTTTATTTCCTGTCCGGCGAACACCGACCCGCAAATCGTAACACAAGAGTGACGATCCGCGCATAGTCTATTTTGACCCAAAATGCCGCCTTTTTGCAAAGTCTGGATGATAAATTGTTTTCCGGTCCGCAATTGTGATGAAATGAACAGAAGGATGGTTTGCGGCCCGTCGCTTTTTGATACATACTGTTAGCTCAAGGCCGCGCGTAGCATCGGCCCTTCAGCCTTTCATGGATAAAGATTATGTCTGATTCAGAAATGACCAATCCGCGCAATCTCCGGCCTGTGCCGGGCGCGCCGAAAAAACAGGCGCAGGTTAAGCCCGATGCCGCCGATACGGGGGCGTTGGCGCAGGTCGTCATGCGCAACGAATATTACCGCGACGGATACCGCAAGGCGCTGCGGATCGCGGTGGTCCAGTGCTTTATTATATTGGGGCTGATCGGGGCGATGTTCTTCGTGATTCACGTGCACCAGCCCGAACACCGGTTTTTTGCGACAACCGAGGATGGCC
>CAYSGL010000044.1:0-8863 GCA_964430725.1 uncultured Pseudobdellovibrionaceae bacterium | reverse complement strand
GCCGCCGTCGCGCAGATAATCCGTGTAAAGACAGGCGATGGCGACGGGGTCGTCGCTGAAGGTGCCGTCGTCGCGGATGGCGTGGCGTCCCCGATCTTGCATGGCGGCGTGCAGGGCGGCGTAGCGCACATTGATGCGGTCGTTGTCGCACAGCGGGCCGCCGGCGTCGTCTGGCATGGATTCCATGGTCTGTCCTTTCTGATGGTGGTTGTCGTTTTGGTCATTGTCGTCCCCTTGCAGGATATAAATTCGCATTGAATGCGAAACTTTGTCAATATTATTTTCGCATTGAATGCGAATTATTTTTGGTTGCTGGTTGCCATGGGCGGAATTCCGCGCTAAAAAGGGGTCTTTAGGAAAGGGGCAGCATGAACACGGTCGTCATCTGGGTGGGAGTCATCAGCTTTTTATTGGGCCTGTTTTTCGCCCTGAACGCGTTTTTTTTCACCGCCGATACAGTGATGCAGCAGATTTATCTGGCGCTGGAAGGCGTGAAGGCACTACTGGCCTTTTTGATTTTTACCGTGTGTGCGGTTTATGCGAGGATAGTTGATATGGGTGAGAATAAGAAAAAAGACGATTCGGTGAAGGAGAAAGCGAATGAAACGGCTGCTTAATTTTATCGCGCTGGGCGGTGTTCTGACCGTTGCGGCCTGTGCCACGCCGCCGCGCGAATTGACCCGCGATGAATATCTGGCTATGACCACCCGCTCCTATAAGGGTGTATCGCAAAAGAAGCTGATGGATACCGCCGAACAGGTCTTAAGATTGGCCGACAGCAGCGATTTTAAGCTACATCATAAGAAAAACGGATTTTTGGCGACACGGCAGTTTGTAGGCTTTTATGTGATCGCCGCCGTAAACGGGACGGATTATTGGGATATCGACGTGTCGGGATCTCAAATGACCCTTGCCGTTTCACAGGCCGCCAGCGGCATGTCGGCATGGGCCACGCCGGACGGCGGGGCGGTTCCCGTCACCATAGCAGGACAGGGCCAGCCGATTCAAGGTGATGCGTTGTATAGACTATTCTGGGCACGCATGGACTATCTGCTGGGCAAGAGCAAGGATGAGTGGCCGACCTGTGCCTGGATGACACAACAAATACGCGATGGCCATGCATGGGGCGACCTCAGCCCGCTATGCGGTCAGGATGTCAAGGACCTGTCACCGGAGAAAAAATACTAAGCCGCCCTTGGTTCGACGCGGGTAAAGCCGCGTGCACCCTCGTTCTGTTTGAAAAGTCGACACGGTAACAAGGTGGAGCCAGAATAGATATCGGCGGCGGGTGTGCGGAACATGATTGTAAACGCCGCGCATTCTTCCAGAAGATAAGCCACCGACCGACGGCAGAATGTAGCCTTGTCCCCCTCCCCGCGCCGGCGCCAGAAAGTCTCCGCTTCGGTGTCGACCTCCCGTCGAAATGAACTGTCCTCGCAATACGCTCGTTCCATATTAGCGAGGTTCACCTCAAAATCCGGATGGGTCAGCCAGCTATTCCAGCGAACGATGTTGAAAGACGGCAAGACACGGATCGCGTCTATATTGCGCTCGATCCATTCGCGACCAGCCGCCTCCGCCCCATCAAAATTATAGCGCTGTAGTGTGTCGTTGACGCAAATCGTAACGCTTGCGAAATGTGCCCCCATCCAACCCAGCGTCCGCTTCAGGTCGTCGCCCTCCATCTGACCGTGACCGACGCTGATATGCAACCGCGCCTTGTCGAATTTGCGCCATCCAGCGCCGCGTATTTTAATCGAACCGCTCATCTGCAATGCTCCTCGTAGGTTTTTCCAGTACGCCCCACAGAATATTGAAAGTATTGCGTTCGATCTCGGCGTTGACGGGATCGACCTTGATAACGCCGCGCAGAACATCGGCTGTTTCATTGGCGATCCTGTTGCCGTAAATCAGTTTAACACGATTGATGAATTCACTTTTGGGGATGAAGCGGTACTCATCAAGTGGGCCGATGATATAATCGTTTCCTTTTTCGATCAGCTGGCGCATCCTGATGCCATCCTTGCGCATGGCACGATATTTGTTGTTGACCGATGCCGGTGACACGCGATCGTCCGCATACATGATCAGCAATTCCGGATTTTTAACACTCAAAAGATGTTCATGCGCGTCCTCCAGCAAGGCGAGATAGGCCTGCTCGTGATCTTTGCCCGTTGTGAAGAAGACAGGGTATTCTTGATACTCCACCCCCTTGTCTGTCAACACCACGCCATGTTTGAGTAAGGTGCGCACCAGTTTTTCCTGCGTGCGGGCGGTTGGGGCGTTGTCGCCCCGTTCCACATTGGGGATCGACTGGGGCGACAAGCCCGCCGCGATCGCCAGTTGTTCCTGGGTCCAACCCAAGACCGCGCGTGCCGCGCGTATTTTTGCCGAAAATTCCATTAAAAACACAAAGCACGATAAAATTTTAGTGTCAATTATTATTTTTAACACGTCGTTAATCTTTTATGGGTAATGTCCCCCTGTGTTTAACTGTGTGGGGATGACAAGATGAGTGATATTCAAACCATTTTCGGGCTGATTGGCCGCCAGGTGATCGAGCCGCAATATGTCGATGTAAAGCTGTTGCATGACGAAACCGCCTGGTGGCGCGCGCGGACGCGGGGGGTGGTCACGGACATCCGTCTGGTCAAACGCGAACTGGCGGCCTGCCGCTGCCTGATCCAGCGCCGACAGCTGACGGCCCAGCTGGTGGGGCACAAGGTGGTGTTCACCTCGTTTTTCGGCATTTACCGCCAGACGCGCCGCGTTGCCTGGGAGATGCACGATCTGTATCTGGCCAATCTGGAGCGGCGCGCCTATAAGGTGTTAACGGAAAATGTCGCCTAGTTCTTGGATTTTTTCAGGTTTTTAAGGGTTTCGGCGGCGTTTTCCGTCATGGCGTCAAAGGCGCGCTGTTCCTCGTCGGCCAGCTCACGGCGGCGGGCGAGCAAGCGGCGCTCCTCCTCTGACTGGACGATATTGTCCAGTTCCTGCGGATCGGCAATCAGGTGCCAGGGTTTGTATTTTTCGAAGCCGACGGCCATGTTCAGCGCACCAGCAATGATAGTAAGCCACTCAAGGCTCATACCTATTTCGCCCTTTTCAAGACGGCTTACGGTTTGATGAATGATTTCCCTGTCCGGCTCCCCGTGGTTTTGAACATATTGAGTGGCTAGCTCCGCAAGGGCTGGCAACGTAAGGCCTAGATTTTTCCGCGCCTCTCTTACCCGATCAGCGGGCACTATCTTCTTGTTCTGTTTCAATATCTTTCCCATATACGCATTAGATGCGAAAAGTATTCGTTAAAAAACCACACTGAATGCGAAAAGCTTCTTGACAATTTTTCGCATTCAGTGCGAATTTAGGGTATGGATCAATCTTTGCCCCTCGACGCATTCTTGACACAAAAGGGCTGGAGCAACGCTCAACTCGCCCGTGAAATGCGCCTGCAGCGCCCCGCAGAGGCCGATGATGCCTATCAGCGCGCCATCCTGAACCTCGCCAAAAACATCGCCAAATGGCGAAGCGGAATCAGCCGCCCTACGCCTCCATCCATCGCGGCGCTCGAGCAACTATCCGGCGGCGCGCTGACTTATAAAAGCTTCTATCCCCCGCCCTAACTGGCCGGAATTCCCCGCGTTTTACTGTGTTTATTTTCAATAAGTCAATCTTTTTCTTTTTCGTAACACCAACAACCACGGGGGACGCATGTCGAAAATCAACTTTAAAACCGCTGATGCCATCCTCGCCGCCCACCTGTCCGTGCCCGCAGGGGAAGCGTTCACCCTGTTGATCCTGCGTACATTGTGGCGATGGGAGATATTGCCGCATCGCCTGCACAAACATCTGCAGAAGCCTTTTGAAGATCAGGCAGACGCGCAGATAAGATATTCGGAAGATTGGCCTTTTCGCGCCGTCCGGCCCGTGCGCCTGTCCTACATTTTCGATCCCGACACGCGCCCCAAGGGTGAAGAATGGTTGACCTATCCGCCCTGCGCCGGCGGGTCCGCCGCCAACGACACGGGGAGAGCCGCATGATGTCCTATGCCGCTTTCGTTTTACGCTCTTGCTTATCGCAGGAACCGCACTGCCACACTTCTTCCATCACACCAAGATGGCCGAGGCCTCCTTTTTGTGGCGCTTCGCTTATCTTGCGCATGGTGGTCTCGCCGCAATACGGACAGGATGCACCGGTCTTTTTCGACGGGATTTTCAGAACATCCTCCAATCGCGCAACACGGCGTTCCAGTTCATCCATACGATCGGGTGTGCCGGTTATGCGCTTCCATGCGGGCCATCTATCCAGCAAGGCCAAAACATCTTTGAGACTTATCATTTTCTTTTTCCTTTCAGTGGTCGGGTTTGGCGATTTGGCCACTGTAGCGCAGGGCGGCTCTCGTGGGGAGTCGTCCTGCATCCGTGGAGGTGCGGCATGAGCGATCAGCAAGAGTCCAATATTTCCCTGCGGCAATGGTGCATCGAACAAGCCGTGGCCGCGCAAGCGGACCCCGACAAAATCGTCGATCTGGCAGGGCGGATACATACCTATGTCACAAGCGCCAGCCGCCCGGTCGACAACCCCGACCTGGTGCGCGAAGGGCCGTTGGTCACGCGCACAGTGGTTGAAGATCCCGAAGAGATTGCGATTGAGATCGCCTGGCCGCGCCTGATTCCTTTCAACGATATCAAGCCGGATGCCCCTCCTGCCGTCATTGAGGGAAATCCGGCGCCGCTTGTCAAATATCAGGAACGTTTTTTGGATAGCATTAAATCCGCCATGTCGAAGACATGCGAAGGGGTGGTGGCCGATATTCAATACCACGATCTTGATCTGGCGTTTACCTCAACCAGAAAACAGGCCGCACAGCTGGCGCGCGCCCGCGCGGAGAGAGGACCTGAAACATTCACCGATCAATACCTGACACATGGACAGGCCGTTCCGGATAAAAGAGGCACGCAAAAAACATCCTCGCCAAACCCGCCGCCGAAGCCGAAAAACCGCCCCTCTCCCCTCACGCAAAAACAGGAAGCGGTGCTGACTCTCCTCTGTGCATTGGCCGATGAGGGGCGCACTGACATCACCCTGACGATGATTGCCAAACGCATGAATACGACGGGTGCGCATGTCAATTACCCTATGTCTGTCCTGGCGCGGCGCGGTTACGTAACCATGACGCGCCACAATGGAAAATTTTTCAGCCGGCCTTTGCTGCGCACTGACGGCGCGCCGTATAAAAAGCGTGCGACGGAACAAAAAACGAATGCGCCCGTGATCAAATGTACGGCAGGCGCGGCGCTGGGCTATACGCTTAAGGGGGAAAGCGATACTTTGCCCAGCGGAAAGAAGCGCGACAGATCCAAGGAAATTGCCGCACGTAAAAGCCCGCGTGTGACGGAAAAAGGCAAGCGCAGCTGTCTGTCCTGCGGGGTGGTGTTTGCCTCCAGCGGGGCAGGCAATCGCCTTTGTCCGCCCTGTAAAAAGCGGGGCTATGCGCTATGAGTATGGTTTCCGCCATATACCGCAAGGGCGGTAAAGCGGATCGCTATCGCGCGGACAGCTGGTACCCGACCCGCGATCCCGATGCGATCGCGGCGCTGATGATCGCCGAACAGCCCTTTATGCCTGACGGGGCCGTCTATGACGGGGCATGTGGTGAAGGCGATATCCTGAAAATCGTCAAGGGGTTCGGTCGCCGCGTGATCGGAACCGACCTTGTCGATCGCGGATATGGTCGGGGCGGGATCGACTTTCTCTCTCTCGACAAACTGCCCGCCGATATCCTGATTATGAACCCGCCTTATGATGATGGGCTGGATGAAAAATTCCTGCTGCATGCGCTGCACCTGCAACCGCTTTATGTGGCGATGCTGCTCAAGGCGCCCTTCTTCTTCTGTCAGTCCCGATTGAAAGTCACAGATATATGCGCGCCGGCGCGGATTTATCCGCTCAGCTGGCGCATCGATTTCACGGGACAGGGCAAACCGCATTCCCCGTCCGGCTGGTGCGTCTTTACGCCGCGCACGCCGACACGGGCGAACGACACGCGCTTTATGCGCGCACTGACACGACCAAAACCAAGGGGGATAGTATATGAGGACAGAATCTAATGCCTGGACGGAAGCAGAGTTGCAGAGATTGCGCGATCTGTGGGCGGCGGGAAAAACCGCACAGGAAATCGCGGACGAGCTTGGCAATAAAACACGCAGCGCGGTACTGGGCAGGGCGCACCGGTCAAAATTGCCGACGCGGATTTCTCCTGTCAAGCAGAAGGCGGTAGAGAAAAAGGCGGAAAAGCGGGTCAAGAAAACGGCGGCGGCACCTGTGCTGTTTGAAACAGCGCCGCCCTGCGCGACGCTGGATAAACCGCCCGCAAACCTCGTCTCCCTGCTCGATCTGAAAACCGGCCAGTGTGCCTGGCCTTATGGCGATCCGAAAGAAAGCGGTTTTGGTTTTTGCGGACAGGCCTGCCGCGCGGGATCGCAATATTGCGAGGGGCACCACAAACGGGTGTTTCAACCGGTCTGGCGCAAAGACAATCAGATTGACCGCGTGGCAGAGATGATGGGGGTAAAGCAATGATTGATGCGGATACGATTTTGAAGATGATCGAAAATGTTGATCCGGCAGACCGGGACAAGCTCGATGAAATCGGTCGGGCGGTGCGCGATTACCTGGAAAAACCCGCGCGCCCATTGCCGCGATACACCCGCTCGCGCGATCTACGAAAAACAGGATCACACAATTCGGATGGAACCACCAGCGTCGAGGTAATTCCGCGCACGGTTCACGTGCATTTTACTCAAAAATTTATTATCGACGCGATAAAAGACAAATGCGCGAAAGACAACATCCATCTAGCGCACCATGCACAAATCGCCTGCTTTGAAGGCGATCGACCGGTTCTTATTCTTGATCGCCCCCCCGCTCCACTCTTAACAGCATTTTGGCGTGATGATGAACAAGGCGGTGCGGCATGACCCACCCCTATTCGCCAGAAGGCGAAACGTCGCGCGTCGCGCCGCATAACCTTGAAGCTGAACAGGGATTGCTCGGCCTGTTGCTGGTCGACAACGCGCAGATCGATTTTATATCCGACTTCCTGCGCACCGATCATTTTTATCAGCCCGCGCATCAACGGATTTTTCAGGCGCTGACCACCCTTTTCCTGCGCGGCCAGACGGCGAACGCGGTGACATTGAAGGGCTATTTCGAACAGGATGAAGGTCTGTCAGCCGTCGGTGGGGCGGAATATCTGTTCGCGCTGCAGGATGAAACACCGCTGATCAACGACGCCAAGGATTATGCGCAAACGGTCTATGAGTTGTATCTGCGCCGCGAGCTGATCCGCATTGCAGGTGAATTATCATCCGGCGCGTATAATCAGAAGATCGACACCGAGGCGCGCGACGTGGTCGAGAATGCGGAGGCGGCCTTGTTCGCTCTGTCCGATTCGTCGGTCGGACAAAAAGGCGCGCAGATCCTCGACGATGTCGGATCGGATACATTCCGGATGATCGATATGATCCGGCGGGGCGAGATGGTGGGCATACCAACGGGGCTATCCGCGCTTGACGAATTATTCGGCGGGTTTATGGCGTCCGGCCTGACCATCCTCGCGGGGCGTCCGGGCATGGGGAAAACGGCGCTGGCGCTGAACATAGCCCATAATATCGCGCTCGCAGGCGGCGGGGTGGCATTTTATTCCATGGAAATGTCGGCGGTCGAGTTATATATGCGGCTGCTGGCGCGCGAAACCGGCATTCCCGTACAGGCGCAGCAAGACCGCCATATAAAGGAGAATTATGTGCGGCGGCTGGTCGAAGCGGAAGCGCGGCTGCGCGGCTTGCCGTTATGGGTCGACGAGAGCGCGGCCTTGACCGTCAACCAGATCAGGACGCGCCTGCGCCGCCTCAAGCGCCAAAACCCCGCGATAGGCATTGCTTTTGTCGACTATCTGCAACTGATCGCGCCGGCGGACAAGAAGGCGCAAAAGGTTCACCAGCTCGGCGATATCGCCAAAGATTTAAAAGCCGTCGCCAAAACGCTGAATATTCACATTGTGGCGCTGTCGCAATTAAGCCGGGGTGTCGAGGCGCGCGATGACAAGCGCCCCGTGAAATCGGATATGCGCGATAGCGGTGAGATCGAGGAAGCCGCCGACATCATCCTGTTTCCTTACCGCGAAGAATACTACCTAGCCGACGAGGAACCGCATCTGCGTAAATCCGAAAAACAGGAAATGTTCAATGACCGGTACGAAGCGTGGGAGCGTCTAATGGAGAATGCGCGCGGCCGCGCCGAGATCATCATCGCCAAATACCGCAACTCGGCACGCGGGGTGGCCCATGTGGGCTTTTCCGGCAAGCGCCAATATTTTTACGACCTCGCGCGCAGCGAGGAACCCCGTTTCGATTAATCAACCAGAAGGAGAAGATCCCGTGACCAAACACACGCTTAAACACATAGATGCCCAGAAATATCTGGGGGACATGCTGATCGCCAAGCTTGATCCGCTGGCGGAGTTGCTGATGCTCCGGCTGGAGATGATGGCGGTGCAGGCCATGGGGTGGCTGTGCGCCGGAACACTGGCCTTTACCGATGACGAGCTGGCGCGCATGGGCCGTGTGCCGCCCGAAGACTTTCCCCGCCTGATGGAACAATTAATCGCCATCGGCAAGATTGCCCGTGATGAGACGCGCGGGGCCTATTATTTCCCCGAGCTGGTCAAGGCGAAGGAATTGAGCGAAACGCGGTCGCGGGTGGCGCGGCGCGGCGGGGGGAATCCGGCTCTCAAACGGCGAGCGCAAGCGGTGCAGAATGGCGGCCAGCGCGATTTGTTTAAACAAAATGCAGGAAACG
>CAYSGL010000043.1:0-8921 GCA_964430725.1 uncultured Pseudobdellovibrionaceae bacterium | reverse complement strand
ATCGGCTTTATAAGAATTGCCGAGGAAGTCTTGCGGATTCATCGACCACCACGCGTCCGATCCGTGTTCTTCGAACGCATCGGCAATACGCGTCAGCACCGCTTCGTCTTTTAAAACCTCACCATCCTTTTTGGAAACGAACAACGCAATCGGCACGCCCCAGGCGCGCTGGCGCGAGATGCACCAATCGGGGCGCTGCTCGATCATGGAGGATAAGCGCGTTTCGCCCTTCGCGGGTACCCAGCGTGTTTCCTTGATGGCTTTCAACGCTTTTTCACGCAAACGGATATCATTATCCATCGCGATAAACCATTGTGGTGTCGCGCGGAAAATCACGGGTGCTTTGGAGCGCCAGCTATGCGGGTAGTCGTGCTTCATCGAGCCTTTGGCGACCAGCATTCCGGCTTCGTCGAGCGCCTTGATCGGTGCGAAATTGCCATCGCCCATCTTGCCGTTGGCATCATAGATTTCGAGGCCGCCGAACAGCGGCACGCTCTCGCGGAATTTTCCGTCATCGGTGACATTATCGGTGATTTCCAGTCCGGCGGCTTTGCCGAGCATAAAGTCGTCCGCGCCGTGGGATGGCGCGATATGCACAAAACCCGTTCCGGTGTCTGTTGTTACAAAATCTGCTTCTAATAGACGTACTTGGAAGTCATATCCTTGCCCATGGAGGGGGTGGTGCGTGACGGCTCCTCTGAATGCGGTTGGATCGAAAGTATCAAAAATTTCATACTCTGTAATTTTTGCATCTTGAGCAAACCGCTGTACGGCATCTTCTGCAACAATCAGTGTATCACCAATGCGGGCTTTACTATTTTCACCGATAGATTTTACAATCAAACCTGCGTAATTAAAATTACCAAAGGCAATGCCTCTATTCGATGGAAGCGTCCATGGTGTGGTGGTCCAGATGACAATACTCGTTCCAGCAGGATCAAGTGTTTCGCTTTGTCCTCGAAGAGAGGATTGTAAAGGAAACTTCACCCACACCGTCACCGATTTATGCTCGTGATATTCAACTTCGGCTTCGGCCAGCGCGGTTTTTTCAACTGTCGACCACATGACGGGTTTCAGGCCCTTATACAATCCGCCATTCAAAAGGAATTTGTGAATCTCGCGTACGATCTGCGCCTCGCCATGTTTGGTCATGGTGAGGTAAGGATCGCGCCAATCGCCGATCACGCCAAGGCGCTGGAACTCTTCGGATTGAATATCAACCCATTTTTGCGCGAATTCGCGGCATTCTTTTCGGAATTGAATCGGATCGACTTCGTCCTTGTTTTTACCGGCGGCGCGATATTGTTCTTCGACCTTCCATTCAATCGGCAGACCGTGGCAATCCCATCCCGGCACATAGGGCGCGTCGTATCCCAGCATCTGCCATGATTTATTGATGACATCTTTTAAGGTCTTGTTGACCGCATGGCCCATATGGATATGGCCGTTGGCGTAGGGCGGGCCGTCATGGAGTATCCATTTTTTCTTGCCCGCCGAGGCATCGCGGATTTTTTTGTACAAATCGCGCTTTTGCCAATCAGCCACCATCGCCGGTTCTTTTTCCGGCAAATTGCCGCGCATCGGAAAATCGGTTTTGGGCAGGAATACCGTATCGCGGTATTGGTCTTTATTTTGTGCATCGCTCATGGTGCATCACTCTTACAATATTGATCTTAAAGGGAAAAGGGAAAAACAGCAGACAGGCCCGGCGCTTGACTACAAGGCCGGGACGGTAATTCGTATAATCGAGGCGGACTGTCTTTGCATAGGCCCACTATGGGCCGGAAAGCGGCGGAAAATCAAGATAAAAACGGGTAGAGCAGAATCGCGGCGGGAACGGTGAGAATGCCGCATAAGGTGCTGGCCAGCACCACGGTGGCGGCTCGTTCGGGGTGAAGTTTCAGGGTCGCGGCATAGGCAACGAGGTTTCCGGCCAGCGGTACGGCGGTAAAAATCAGCAGCATCTGATGAATCGTGGCATCGAAGGCATGCAATATATGCAGATCATACAGCACGAAGGCGATTCCGCCCAGCGGCCAGAAAACGAATTTGGCGGTGAAGAGCCAGCGCATGAGCCGCCAGTCGAACTCCAGCCTGTCCATCTTGCTCAGCGCGACACCGATCAGCATCATGCCGATAATCACCCACGCGCCGGACGCATAAGTCCAGTAGCGGATCATCACATCGGGCATGGTAAAGCCCGATAAGTTCGCGATCAGGCCAAGGGCTATACCGTAGATGACGGGGAGCTTGAGGACCCGCATAACCGCGCCTTTCACATCGGCGCCGCCGCGCGCGCCGAAATAATAGCCCAGCCCGATCTCGTTGAGCAGGACGCTCATGCTCATAAATAAATACAGACCCGCCCATTCCGGCCCGAACAGCACAAGAATTAGCGGCAGGCCGAAATACCCCGTATTGCCCGATACGCTGCCCATGCCGATCAAATTGGCGGAATTGTTCTTCCAGTGCTTATGCGCGGCCAGATACATTGCCATGCCGATAATGCCGGAAAAAGAAAACAGGAAGACGGGCAGGAGAATGTAATGCCAGTTGAAATCCAGCTTGGTCATGGCCCCGAAATTGACGAAGGGCGCAAGGATGTAGATCGCCACCGTCGCCATCGAGGGTAAATTGACCTCAAGCCATTTGCCGCCGACAAAGCCGAGGGCGATCAGGATATAAAGCGGAATGATATTGATGATAAGGGTCAGGGCGATGTCCATGGGGGACTGTAACGCTCACCGTTTACATTTTCTAGAGGCTAAGAAGGGCAGCGGGCGCGCTTGTGCATATTTGCTTGAAGGCATAGTATCTGCTGGATAAGGGTATCACGCGTCTTAGAGCTCATCGGGAGCCACCCTTTTTCTCTTCGTGCATTATCACGCTGGTTGGCCAGATCGGTTGCGTAAGCAGTCCATTGCGCACGAAGCGATGGATCAACTGTTTCGGTGTATTTTGCTGCGGTTTCTACGTATCCGAGAAACTCCTGATCGGTTGCCGAGGCTAATGGTTGATCGGGTGCGATCAGTTTCAGGTCAGGGCGAGCTGCGGAGGCTTGTTCCGTTGCGGGTGGGGGCGTGACGGATATGATGTGCGGTTTCGTTGCCATTTTTTCCCGGCGGTTATTTTTTCGATGGTGGAATTCGGGCGCAATATGATGAAATTGAGGTGTTCTGTCAATCGTTTTCCACAGGGCAGAAAAATAGCCTAAACGTCAAGGATTCTGCGGGTTTGCGCGACATCGGCGTCGATCTGCGCGATCAAAGCGGGCAGGGAGTCGAATTTTGCTTCGCCGCGCAGACGCGCAACAGGGCGAATTTTGAGAGTTTGGCCGTAAATATCCCGATCGGGGAAGTCGAGAATATGGGCTTCGACCTGTCCGACCTGCAACTCGAACATCGGGCGGATGCCGATATTGACGGCGGCCATGCGCCATTGCGCCTCCCCTTCGATCTGTACTTTGGCGGCGTAAACGCCATAGGCCGGATGGAGCGTATCGCCCAGCCCGACATTGGCGGTCGGATAGCCCAGTTCATGCCCGCGCCGGTCGCCGCGCCGGATGACGCCTTCGATATGCCAGTCCCAGCCGAGAATGGCATTGGCGGTTTCGATATCGCCTAGGCGCAGGGCTTCGCGTACGGCGCTGGAGGCATAGCGCGCGCCATTCTGGTCGCGCACATCATCGAAGACGGACAGGGAGAGGCCGGCGCTTTCAATCATATCGGGCGTGCCCTTGCGCAATTGGCCGAAGCGGAAATCATGGCCGACCATGATATGGGCCGCCGCCAGGCCGCCTTGTAAAATATGCGCTATAAAATCCTCGGCGCTCTGGCTGGCAAAGGGCCAGTCGAACGCAAGGGCAACGACAAAATCGGCGCCCGCGCCGATCAGTTTTTCCGCCTTCAAGGGAAGCGGCGTGATGCGAAAGGGCGGATCATCGGGGCGGAACAGGGCGCGCGGGTGCGGTTCGAACGTCAATATTCCCAGTTTTTTATTCACCGATTGCGCTTTCTTTTGCGCTTGCGCGACCAGTGCCTGATGCCCCTGATGCACGCCATCGAAATTGCCGATGGCAATCATGGCATCTTGGGGAGCGTCGGTCAGGGTGGTGTAGATCGTCATCTATAGCGCATTCAGCACATCATCGACGGTTTTGTCAAAGCGGGATTGCCAGTCATCGGGAATACTGCGCGGATGCACGTCACACAAGCGCATGAAGGGCGGCAGATCGGAATCAGACAAGGGAGAAAACGTTTCACTTATGCTGCGGGGCAGGCGAAAATCCCACCATTCCGAAGGCAGGGGGATCAGCGGGATATTCAGCGCGGCAGCCGAGGCGACGAACGCGTTTTCCAGATGACGGCGGTTCTCCAGAATATCGGCATCAAAGCCAGTATAATCACGGGCGGATTGCGGTGTCATTTCGTCGAACGCTGTGCCCATATCAAGCCCGTCAATGGTGACATCGACCGCCATCCCGCGCGGATGCCCGCCCTCGCCGGGCAGGGACAGATAGGGGTTGCCTGCTATGCTCCATTGGGGGTTTTCGTCTTTGACTTTGGGGGTCGCGTGCATGCGGGCTTGTGCTTCGACCACGCGCAGCCCGTCATAGAGAGTCAATCGCCAGCCATATTTTGCATTCAGCGCGTGCGCGGCGCGCAGGATGATTTTCGCAAGGTCCTTATGCAGCCAGAGTTGTGCGCATGGCGCATAAAGCGCCGTTTTAAAAATATTGAGCGGATGGTTCGCGTCGGCATAGACCAGATCGACCTGAATGGGGTGGTTGGCCGTGAACCAGTTCATAGCAACAAAATCGACGGGGGAGAGGGGGGCTGTCATGGCCATATTTAACGCCAAGACCCTCTTCTTGTCATCCTCCGGCTTGACCGGAGGATCTAGAGCGTCTGGCCTGAGATCCTCCGCTTTCGCGGAGGATGACATTTTTTATTGTGATGCTTATTGCTGTGGAAATAAAAAAACGCCGGAGCATATCCGGCGTTTTTCGTGAATTCTTTTGTCTAAAATGATTAGGCAGCAGATCTCAGGTTAACAGCGCTGGTCTTGCCGCGCTTGTCGTCCGTTTGCAGTTCATAGGAAATTTTCTGGCCGTCTTTGAGTTCGCCAAGGCCCGATTGTTCAACGGCCGTGATGTGAACAAACACATCGTTGCCGCCGTCATCAGGCATGATGAAGCCGAAACCTTTTGTTTTGTTAAACCATTTTACTGTACCTGTTGCCATTTGTATCTCCTTATATAGCGTTACAGTTTTCCAAATGCTTTGCGGTTCCTATCGGTTCCGTAAAGCAACTCAGTTCGATAGGCGGTCGTTAGAAAAACTGTGTCTTAAAGTCTATATTAAGGCAGATCAGGTATTCTAAAGCCGTTTCATAAGAAAATCTTCACGTCGAAAATCTTATCAAACTTCTCGCAAAATATAGCAAATATGCCGCCAAGCGTCAATCGGAAGCTTTGATGATCCGGCCCTTGTGCAGCTTGAGGGAAATTTGGCCGTTTTTCAGCGCCAGCGCGTCTTCGCCGAATATTTCGCGCCGCCAGCCATGCAGGGCGGGGATATCGGGTGTATCTTCGACGGCCAACCGCTCCAGGTCGTCCGAGGTGGCGATTAACTTGGCCGCGACGTCATTTTCGGCGGCATTAATACGCAAGACCATTTTCAGCATTTCAAGCGCGGCTTGCGCTTTTTTCGGAAAAGGGTCTTTTTCGACCGGTTTTGGCCAGTTTTTCTTATCGGAGGCGCGCGCCTCGGCAATCAGTTTGAGCAGGACGGGGCCAAGTTTGCCCTTCGCCACGTCATTGGGCAAGGTGCGGACCTGTAACAATCCGTCCAAATCCTTGGGCTTGTAAACCGACAGATCGGCCAACGCATCGTCTTTAATCAGGCGCCCGCGCGGAATATCGCGGCTCTGCGCCTCTTTTTCACGCCATGCGGCGAGCGTTTTTAAAATGGCCAGCGATTCCGGTTTGGGATTACGGATCTTGATCCGCTGCCACGCATTTTCGGGGTGGGATTCATAGGTCTTGGGGTTGGTCAGATAGGCCATTTCCTCATTGACCCAGTGAACGCGTTTTTTGTCTTTCAGTTTCTTTTCCAGCTTTTCATATATCTGGCACAGATAGATGACATCATCGAGCGCATAGGACATTTGCTTGGCGCTTAAGGGGCGGCGCGACCAGTCGGTGAATTGTGCGCTTTTTTCCAGCTCGTGCCCGGTCAGGTCGCGCACCAGCGCATGATAGGCAATCTGATCGCCATAGCCCAGCACCATCGCGGCGACCTGGGTGTCGAAAACCGGCACCGGCAGGCGCTTATACAGATCGTGGAAAATTTCCAGGTCCTGACGCGCGGCGTGGAACACCTTGATGATATTCGGATCGTCCAGCAAGGCGATGAACGGTGTCCAGTCGAGGTCGGTTGTGATCGGATCAAGGGCGACGGCCTCCACATCCGGCCCCGCCACCTGCAACAGGCACAGCCGCGCATAAAAGGTTTTATCGCGCAGAAATTCGGTGTCGAGGGCGATATAGGGTTTGTCCGCGAGGCGGGTACAGAGATCGTCGAGTTCTTTTTGGGTTTTGATAATCATCTTGGTCTTGTAAGCCCCTTGGGGGATGGTTATAAAGACTTGTTTTACTTAAAGGAACCAAAAATGCACCCTTATCGTACCCATACCTGCGGCGCCCTGACCAAGGCGGAGGTCGGACAGAGCGTCAAGCTGTCCGGCTGGATTCACCGTAAACGCGACCATGGCGGGGTGCTGTTCGTTGATTTACGCGATACGCATGGCATTACCCAATGCGTGGCGCAGGGGAACGATGCGCTGGAAAATGCGCGCGTCGAAAGCGTGGTGACGATTATCGGCGAGGTGGTGAACCGTGCCGAGGGCACGATCAACCCGCGCATGAAAACCGGCGAAATTGAAATTGCCGTGAAAGATGTTGAATTGCTATCGGCGGCCGATGTGTTGCCGTTCCAGGTCGCCGAAGATGACGGGGCGGGTGAGGATGTCCGCCTGAAATACCGTTTCCTCGATTTGCGCCGCGAGGGGATGCACAGCCGTATCCGTTTGCGCAACAATGTGATTGCCGCCATGCGTCGCCGTATGTACGAACGCGGCTTTCAGGAATTCAACACCCCGATCCTGACCGCGTCATCGCCCGAAGGCGCGCGTGATTATCTGGTGCCTTCACGCCTGCACCCGGGGAAATTTTATGCATTACCCCAAGCGCCGCAACAATTCAAACAGCTTTTAATGGTGTCGGGGTTTGATCGGTATTTTCAAATCGCGCCGTGCTTCCGCGATGAAGATGGCCGCGCCGACCGCCTTGCCGAATTCTATCAGCTTGATGTCGAGATGAGTTTTGTCTCACAGCAAGATGTGTTTGATACGATGCGCCCCGTCATCGAGAGTATCTTTACCGAGTTCAATGATTTTACCGGCACGGCGCAGCGCGTCGAATGGCTGGCTGATCTGCGCTATGAAGACGCCATGGCGCTCTACGGCTCCGACAAGCCGGACTTGCGCAACCCGTTGGTGATTGCCGATGTGACCGATGTATTTGAACGTGAGGATGTCACGTTCAACGTGTTCAAGGGCGTGATTGAAAAGGGCGGCGTGGTCAAGGCTATCCGCGCGCCAAAAGTCTCCGATCAGCCGCGCAGTTTCTTTGATAAGTTGAATGATTGGGCGCGCGGTGAAGGCGCACCGGGGCTGGGCTATGTCTTGTTCAAGGACGGTGCAGCCGGCGGCCCGATCGAAAAATTCATTCCCGAAGAGGCTATGGCTGTGCTGAAACATACAGCCGCGCTGGAAGAGGGGGATGCTGTTTTCTTTATCTGCGATATGCCGAAAAAGGCCGCGTCGTTTGCGGGCCGCGCACGCGATAAAATTTGCGATGATATGGGCGTGCGTGAAAAAGGCGTGTTCAAATTCTGCTGGGTTGTCGATTTCCCGATGTACGAATTCGACGAGAAGGCCGGCAAGATCGACTTTTCGCACAACCCGTTCTCGATGCCGCAGGGCGGCATGGACGATCTTGATAACAAAGATCCCGAACAGATCTATGCGTACCAGTATGATTGCGTGTGTAACGGGTTCGAGCTGGCCTCCGGCGCAATCCGGAACCACAAGCCCGAAATCATGGAAAAGGCCTTTGCCATTGCCGGTTATTCCAAAGATGTGCTCGAAGACAAATTCGGCGGGATGCTGAATGCGTTTAAATACGGCGCGCCGCCGCACGGTGGCTGTGCGTTCGGGATTGATCGCATTGTGATGTTACTGGCCGATGAGCCAAACCTGCGCGAAGTCTATGCCTTCGTGATGAACGGCCAGTATGAAGACCCGATGATGGCCGCGCCCTCGATGGTGGATGAAGACCAGCTCAAAGCGCTGCATCTCAAGCTGAATTTGCCGAAAAAAGCGGCGGCGGCATAAAGGCAATGAGATGAGTGGAATTTCTGTCACATACCAGAACGGTGAGGATAGAAATCTGGAAGAGTTCATCTATGCGGGTCTTTATGCGCATACGGGAACTTGTCAGGATGGGAGAATGATTAATCAGCCAAACAGACGCTGTCCGGCGCGCTGGTTTGCTCCGCCACGCAAGACAACTTGCTCGTAAATGCCCAGTATTTGCGCCTGCTCCTCGCTTGTCGGGGGTACGATCGGCAGACGATATGAAGCAGAAATAAGTTTTTCGTGCGCCATAAGCGTTTTAACGCCCCCAGGATTTCCACCGATAAAGAGGCCATGCATGAGTGGTAAATATTGGTCATACAATTTTTGAGCCATCTCTTGATTATTTTGAGCAAGAGCATCAACCAGTTGTTTAACAGGCTCGGGGCAAAGATTGCTTAGGACCGATACCAAACCATGACCGCCAAGTGCCATGGTGGGCA
>CAYSGL010000042.1:0-8964 GCA_964430725.1 uncultured Pseudobdellovibrionaceae bacterium | reverse complement strand
AGCGGCTTGTCGGGATAAGGCGTCAGGCCGTAATCAGGTTCATCATAATAGCCGGAGCGCCTTAAATCCTTTTTCACAGCAAGAACGTCCTCCTCATCCGCCGGACTGTCGGCGGCAAGCGGGCGGTTTTACGACTCTTCGCGGTTGTCCTTTTCCATCACCTCTTTGAGGACGGCATCGAAGGGATTGGGTTGGCCGTTGGCGCGGTAGATGTAGGAGAGGATTTCGGCGACGGCGGCGAACGCTTCCGAGGGGATGGGGGAGTCGACCTCGATCGCGGCCAGCATTTCGGCCAGTGCCGCATCTTCGCGGACGTTGATTCCGGCTTCGAACGCCAGTTGCAGGATTTGCTCGGCAATATTTCCCCGCCCCGCCGCCAGCACCAACGGCACCTTTTTCTCGGCCGTCCGGTCCTTAAGGGCGACGGCAGTCTGGCGAGCCGGTTTTTCCTTTAAATTCAGGGGCTTGAAGCGTGCATCCGCATCTTTTTCCCGCCCGTCATCATATCCGTCATCCATTGGCACGCATCCTGCAATGTCTTGTCCTGCGGCATGGCCGCCACGGAAAAAGGATAAAACAATGTCGATGCTGAACATACCCTTATTTGACGCGCTGGGCGCGAAAATGAGCTATCTCGACCGCAAAAACACGGTCATCGCCGAGAATATTGCCAATGCCGACACGCCGGGTTACCGCGCCAAGGAATTAAGCAAAGTCGATTTTGGCCGTGTGCTGGACAAGGTGATCCAGCAGGACGGTGTGAAAGTCGCACCGGTATCGATGATGACGACCAACCCGAAGCACTTGCCGTTACCGGGTGTTAATCAGGAAGCCAAGGCCGTCCAATCGCGCATGACGTATGAAGTCGCGCCGAACAACAACGCGGTCATTATCGAAGAACAGATGGTCAAAGCCAATGAAACGCAGATGGATTACAATCTGATGACGAATTTGATGCGCAAGAATATCGGCATGTATTACACCGCTTTAGGGCGGAATAACTAAGGATCGCAGGAAAGGATAACATAGCCATGTCAGATAGTGTTTTTTCCGCCATGAAAACATCCGCCTGGGGCATGCGCGCGCAAGGAGAGCGCACGCGCGTGATCTCGGAAAATCTGGCCAACGCCAACACAGCCTCGAAAGTGCCGGGCGGCGATCCGTATGCACGCAAGGAAATTCTGTTTAAAAATGTTCTGGACCGTGAGAGCGGGGTCAAGCTGGTCAAGGTGGATGAAATTCGCCGCGATCCCAACGCGGAATTCAATTTGAAATATATGCCCGACCATCCGGGCGCGGATGATGCAGGGTATGTGAAAATGCCGAATGTGAATGTATTGGTTGAAATGAACGATATGCGCGAGGCCCAGCGCAGCTATGAAGCCAATCTGAGTATGTTGGAGAATTCACGCAATATGGCGTCGCGGACAATAGATATTCTGCGCTAGGCGTGATAACGTAAATAAATCAGGAGTCTTAATATGGTCGATATCGTAAACCCCGCCGCTGCCGCCAATGCCTATGCCAACACAGCCAAGGCCGCGTCCTTGTCGGACGATATCCAGAAAGGCCCGTCCTTTGGCGAGGTTTTAAAGAACTCCGCGCTGGATGCCATCCGCACCATGCGCGCCGGCGAGAGCGCCTCGGCCCGCGCCATTACCGGCGAGGCGACCTTGCCGGAAGTCGTGCAGGCGGTGACATCGGCCGAGTTAACCCTGCAAACGGTTGTGTCCGTTCGTGACAGGCTGGTTTCGGCCTATCAGGAAATAATGAGAATGCCCATATAGTGCATAGTTGCAAGTTACAAGTTGCAAGTATACGCTGAATCTATCTTGCAACTTGTAACCATGCACTTGTAACTCATGTCCGAAACCGAGATCATCAATATTGCCCGTGAAGCCATCTGGATGATGATTATGATTGGCACGCCCGTTATGGTCGTTGGCTTGCTGGTCGGCGTGTTGATTGCGCTGTTGCAGGCGCTGACGCAGGTTCAGGAAATTACGCTGGTGTTCGTGCCAAAGATTCTGGCCATGTTCGTGGCGATCTTTATCCTGTTTCCCAGTTTTATCATGGCGATGACGGCCTTTATGCAGAATGTTGCGGACCGTATTATCGGCATAGGATAGGGGAGCGCAGGAATGAGGCAGCAATATCACAGCAGGATTATAAACGGCGACAGGTTTATCTGGAACGTCAACAAGCTGGTCGCGGCGGCAACGGGACTGCCGGTGCGCGATGTGCCGCTGGAGGATATTCAGGAGATGGATGAGACGTTCTGGTACGATGAAGGGGGAACGCCCCCGACATGCCGCAGCGTCTGTATCCACGCGAAACTGATACAGGAAACGGATCTGCAATATCCCATCATTCTGTGTCCGCAAGGGCGGGTCATCGATGGGATGCACCGCGTCTGCAAAGCCTTGATCGCCGGTCACAGCACACTCAAGGCGATACAATTACCCAAGATGCCGCCGCCCGATTATACCAATGTCGATCTGGACGATCTGCCCTATGACGGCTTGCCTGTGACGTTGCCGTAGGGTCGGCGAGCCAAAGGAGAAAGATGTTCCGTGTCCGCGCTTGAGACATTTCTATCGACCGGCATTTTTGCCTTCCTGATTGCCTTTACGCGTGTCGGGACGGCGATGATGATTATGCCCGGTATCGGGGATTCATTCGTGCCGGCCAATATCCGGTTATATTTCGCGCTTGGATTGTCGCTTGTTCTGACCCCGGTATTACAGCCTTTCATGCCGGCGCCGCTTCCCTCGCTGCCGGTTATTTTTACCCTGATCGGGGTCGAATTTATGATCGGCCTGTTTATCGGCAGCATCGCGCGCATCTTAATATCGGCGCTCGACACGGCGGGGATGATCATTTCGTTGATGTCCGGCTTTGCTAACGCGCAGGTCTTCAACCCGGCCATGGCAACGCAAGGATCGATTGTCGGAGCGTTTATGTCGGTAACCGGCGTCGTCCTGTTGTTTTCTTTAAATCTGCATCATTTACTGATTTACGGTCTTGTCGAAAGTTATCACCTGTTTCCGCTGGGGGGGGTGCCTGATACCGGCAGCATGGCGGATTTGATGACGCGCGCTGTGTCGAGTGCTTTTTATATCGGGTTCCAGATCGCCATACCGTTTATCATTATCGGCTTGCTTGTTTATATCGGTATGGGGGTGCTGGCGCGGGTTATGCCCCAGATACAGGTGTTCCTGATTGCACTGCCGCTGCAAATCATGCTCTCGCTGTTGACGCTGTTGCTGGTGGTATCGGCAGGATTTTTATTCTGGGCCGCGCAATTCGAAAGCGGCATGGTCTATTTTCTCTCGAACGGGGGGCAATAGGACATGAGCGATAACGATCAGGACGATTCCCAGAAGACAGAAGATCCAACCCCGAAAAAACTTGAGGAATCCCGCAAGAAAGGGCAAGTGCCCTTATCGCGTGAGGTCAATAACTGGGTGATGCTGCTGGCCGGAACGCTGGTGGTGCTGGCGATCGGTCCGTCAGCCATGCGCAGCCTCAGCGATCATATGCGCACCTATATCGCCGAAGCCCATATTTTACCGGGGCCGCCGGGCGGGTTCGGTATGGTTTTGGGAGATTCATTCCTGACGATTCTGGCAATTTTGACTTTGCCGCTGATCTTCTTGCTTGCCGCCGCCTTTCTGGGGCCGTTCTTGCAGGTCGGGCCGCTCTTCGCCCCCGAAAGCATCAAGCCGGATATCAGTAAAATTTCCCCGATCAAGGGGTTCGGGCGATTGTTCTCGATGCGCTCGATCATGGAGTTCGTCAAAGGTATTTTGAAAATCGCGATTATCAGCGCTGTGGGAACAATCCTGCTCTATCCGTTTTTTGGCGGCATCGAGCATATGGTGGGCCTTTCGACAGCGGCTATGCTGGATGAGTTAGCAAGTCTTGTGTTTCGTTTGATGGCCGGCATCCTGCTGGTCATGTTCGTGGTGGCGATGATCGACCTGATATATCAGCGTTATGAGCATATGAAAAAGATGCGCATGACCAAGCAGGAATTGAAGGACGAATATAAACAGTCCGAAGGGGACCCGCATGTTAAAGCCAAATTGAGACAGTTGCGGCAGGAAAAAGCGCGGGCGCGCATGATGCAGGCCGTACCGGGCGCCGATGTTGTCATCACCAACCCGACGCATTACGCCATTGCCCTGCAATATGATCCCGACAAGATGGCCGCGCCGGTCGTCGTCGCCAAAGGGGTCGATCACGTTGCGGCCCGTATTCGTGAAATCGCCAATGAAAACAAGGTTATTATCGTCGAGAACAAGCCGCTTGCGCGAGCGCTGTATGATACGGTCGATCTGGATGATCCGGTGCCGGCGGAACATTACCAGGCGGTGGCCGAGGTTATTTCCTACGTTTTCCGTCTGAAAGGAAAATTGCGGGATTAGCCGCGCAAATATTGTCTTTCCGGTTTGTCACGGCGCGGCGTTCTGTTATTCTCCCGCCACGCTAACTTGTCTGGAATCACGTTACATTTATGAGTTCACATCCCGCTTACCGCCCCGATATTGACGGCTTGCGCGCCATCGCCATTCTATCCGTTTTGGGATTCCACGCCTTTCCCGATATCGTCAAGGGCGGGTTTGTTGGCGTTGATATATTCTTTGTTATTTCAGGCTTTCTGATTTCCTCGATTATCATCGGTGACCTTCAGGGCGGGCGTTTTAGTTTCAAGACGTTTTATATGCGCCGCATACGGCGTTTGTTTCCCGCGCTGATCGTTGTTTTGTCAACAACACTGGCGGTTGGATGGTTGTTCATGTTGCCCGAAGAGTTCGCGCAACTCGGCAAGCATGTCGCCGCCGGCATGGGGTTTGTGGCGAATTTCGTTTTTCTTGATGAAACGGGATATTTCGATAAGGAAGCGCTGGCCAAGCCCTTGTTGCATATATGGAGCCTTGGCGTTGAGGAGCAATTCTATATTGTCTGGCCGATCATTTTGCTGGCGGCATGGAAATGGCAAAAACGCTTGCTTCCGGTTCTGGCCGTTATTTTTGTCGCGTCCTTCGCCTATAATGTGATCGAGGCGTATGATAACCGCGACAAAGCGTTCTTTCTTCCCCATGCCAGGTTCTGGGAATTGCTGGCGGGGGCGGCTTTGGCCTATGGCTGGGTGTCAGTGCGGCAGTTTTTCGACCGGCCCCGGCAGAATGGGCGCGGCATGGCGTTTAACAGGCTGTCTTATGCCGATATCGCGTCTGTTGCCGGATTTGGATTGATTGCACTCAGCCTGTATGCCTTGCATGAAGAGTTGGTTTTTCCGGGCTGGGTCGCACTGGCACCGGTTGCAGGGGCCGTTTTATTGATCAGCGCGCCGCAGGCTTTTGTGAACAGGCGTATTTTATCCCATCCTGTCATGGTCTGGATCGGCCTGATCAGCTATCCGCTGTATTTATGGCACTGGCCGGTATTAAGCTATATGCGCATACTGGATATTGATCAGTCGTTTCTTTCTGCATGCGCAGCCCTTGGGGTCAGTATTCTTCTCGCCTGGCTGACCTATCGTTTTATCGAAAAACCTGTGCGCGCCCGCGCCGAAAAAACATTTATTATTCCGCTGGGCGTTCTGGCGGCTCTTATGATCTGTGCGGGGCTGGCAATATCCAAAGACTGGGTTAAGCCATATTTGAATATTGCGGAGATCAACCGCCTGATGGAATCTTTTCACGACTGGAAATCGCCGCCGCCCGGAACCGATAAGAAAGAGTTTCAGGGAGAGCGGTATTACACGATGACAAGCGAGGTGCCGGAGGAAGTCGTGTATCTGGGTGACAGCAATATGCAGCACTTCCTGCCGCGTGTCGCCCATCTGGTCAGTCAGATGCCGGATAAGACCTATAGCGCCACCTTCTTTACATCCGGCGGGTGCCGCCCTTTGCCCAACGTCACCAAAAGACGCAATGAAAAATGCTTTCGGATGATGGATGCGGTGACGGCCTATATCAAGGGACGCTATACGGTGAAGCGCCTTGTGATATCGGGGCGCTGGCATGGCGCGATTCATTCTGGTGAATCCATTCAATATCGTATGCCTGATGGTGCGTATATTTCATTGACGGATGAGAAGATGCGTGACAAGGCCATGGATGATTTTGCGCAGTTTATCCGGGACATCAAGGCGCAGGGCGTCGATGTCTATATCGTCCAGAATGTCCCCTCGGATATTGATGGTATGGACCAGCCGGTCCTGAACCGCACCAGTCTGGCGTGGCTGAAATTCAAGGGGAATGACACGCCCTATCAACATCCGCAGACGTTTTTGCGCGAGGACGGGGTGGATATGAAGGCGCGCGAGATTATCGCCGCTGTCGCGCGGCAATCGGGGGCGCGGATTATCGACCCCGTTCCCTCGTTGTGCGGGGCGGAGACATGCCCTCTCTTCTATGGCGAGGATGGCAAGGCGATCTATAAGGACACCGCTCACTTGACCTATAGTTATGCGCGCGATCACGCCGATTTCATGGACGAAACGATCCTGAAGGCGCCGGAACGCTAGGCGATCAGCCTTTCTATCCGGTGCGCTTTATGGCACTCTGGGAATCGCCATGTCGATCGACCATTCCGAGTTTATCAACCGTTATATGCCTGCCCCTGATGATCGGGAGGCGCAGCGCCGTAAAAAGCGTCGCCGGATTGTTCTGGGTTGCCTGATGCTGACGGGGTATATCGGCGCGATGGTGGCGGCGGCCCATTGGCTGGATGTGGATAATGAGACGATGATAAGTGCCGGTGCGCTGTTTGTGATTGCCGCTTTGCTTGGCTTTTTGGTTCATCGCGCGGTCTTTGGATATCGCCAGCATGAAAAACAGCGGCAATTGATCAGTGAAGTGATGGAAGGCTCGCGCAGTGCGCATTTGATCACGGACTCCGCCGACAATCTGGTCTTTTCCAATCAGCGCTTTGATGCATTGTGCCGCAGGATAGGCCCGCCGGGGCTGGGTAGTCTGGCCAACCTGTTCAAGGATAATGAAGAGGCCGCCAATCTGTTTCGCAATCTGGCCGAGCAAGCACAGCGGGGATTGAGCGATTCAATCGAACTGGCCGCCGGTCCCGGTGAACAGGAAAAATGGTTTATCGTCGGCGCCCAGCCTATCGGCGGATGGGCGGGGTATGTGCATTGGCGCATTGACGATGTCACCAAACAGCGCGAGCTGGACCGGTCTGTCCGCGAGGAACGCGAAAAGCTGCTTGATTTTACCGACAATGCGCCGGTGGGGTTTTTCTCGGTCGATGAACATGGGCGGTTTGTGTTTGTGAATGCAACGCTGGCGCGCTGGCTGGGACCCGATATCGAAAAATTATTAAGCCGTGGCACCTTGCATGCGTTTTTAAAAGACCCGCCGGAGACAGCCGCCCCCTATGATATTCTGGCAAAGGGCGGCGCACGCCAGATTGCCGAAATAACGTTAAAGGGCGCGATGGGGAAAAGTTTCCTCGCCTCTATCAACCAGATGGTCGTAACGGACGACGATGGACGGGTTCGCACGCGGGCGGTTGTGCATGACTTGACGCAAGAGCGCGAAATGCGTCAGGCTTTGCAATCAGCCGAAGATCGTTTCCAGCGTTTCTTTGAAGAAGCCCCGCTGGGCATTGCCCTGATTGATCCGGATGGTGTCGTACGCGATTGTAATACGGCGCTGGCGGCCATGCTGGGGGAAGATATCGCGGCGATCGAGGGACGGCGGCTAAAAGACCTGATCGCCGAGGAAGACCGTTTGAGCGTATCGGAGTCCATTTCGCGCATCGAGAAAGGCCAGCGCATGGCTGCGCCGATTGAAATGGAATTATCCGGCAAAGAACGGGCAACAACGGTACAGATGCATGCGCGCAAGTTTCGCGGCGGTGAAGATATTGTTTTGCACTTTATCGACTTGTCCGAACAAAAACAGCTGGAACAGCAATTCGTCCAGTCGCAAAAGATGCAGGCGGTGGGGCAGCTGGCAGGCGGCATCGCGCATGATTTCAACAACCTGCTGACCGCCATGATCGGGTTTTGCGATTTGCTCTTGCTGCGCCATAAGCCGGGAGATCCGTCTTTTGGCGATATCATGCAAATCAAACAAAACGGTAATCGCGCCGCCAACCTTGTTCGCCAGTTGCTGGCCTTCTCGCGGCAACAGACATTGCGCCCGAAAGTGCAAGACGTGACCGACATCCTGATTGAGGCATCCCATCTTCTGCGCCGTTTGATCGGCGCCAATATCGAACTGGAACTTGTCCATGGGTTCGATCTCGGTCTTGTGAAGGTGGATGTCGGGCAAATGGATCAGGTTCTGGTCAATCTGGCCGTCAATGCACGCGATGCCATGGAGGGGGGTGGAAAGCTGGCCATTATTACCCGCAACTTTGATAATGACGCACCTCTGGAATGTGCGGGCGAGACGATGCCGCCGGGGGCATGGGTGGAAATATCCGTCGCCGACACCGGTACAGGTATCGCACCGGAAAATATCGATCGTATTCTCGAGCCGTTCTTTACGACCAAGGAAGTGGGCAAGGGGACGGGGCTGGGCCTGGCCACCGTATATGGCATCATTCGTCAGACAGGCGGCTATATGCGCATTGAATCGGAGCTGGGTAAGGGCACCAGCTTTATTATCTATCTGCCGCGCTTGTCCGAAGGGGAGGCGGGGGAAGAGGCAAATGACGTCAAGGCCGTGGAGGTTGCAGAGGCGGATCTGACAGGGACGGCGCGGATTATGCTGGTCGAGGACGAGGACGCAGTGCGTAGTTTTTCCACGCGCGCGCTGACCAATAAGGGGTACGAAGTTCTGGCGGCCGAAAATGGTGCCGTCGCGCTCGACCTCTGGAACGCGCAGGACAATAAACATCTCGATTTGATGGTCACCGATGTGATGATGCCCGATATGGACGGCCCCACACTGGCGAAGAAAATGCGCGAACAGATGCCGGATTTAAAAA
>CAYSGL010000041.1:2218-9014 GCA_964430725.1 uncultured Pseudobdellovibrionaceae bacterium | reverse complement strand
CGGGAGCGGAAAAAGACTGTCTGACCATCCTTGATATGTACGAAAAATTCTTTACCGACGTTTTGGCGTTCGACGGGTTTAAGGGCATCAAAACGCCGGACGAGCGTTTTCCAGGCGCCGATGAAACCTATGCGTTCGAGGCAATGATGCAGGACGGCAAGGCACTGCAGGCTGCGACCACGCATAATCTGGGGACAAACTTCGCCAAAAGCTGTGACATTAAATATCAAAGCCGGGAAGGGACCGAGGAATATGCCCATACGACCAGCTGGGCCTTCTCGACCCGCACGATCGGTGGGCTTGTGATGATCCATGGTGATGATGACGGCATGATTATGCCGCCGCGCATTGCCCCCCAACAGGTTGTTATTCTGCCGATCATTAAAGACGGTACCGGCG
The DNA here is from genome assembly GCA_964430725.1 of uncultured Pseudobdellovibrionaceae bacterium. Classification (GTDB taxonomy): domain Bacteria; phylum Pseudomonadota; class Alphaproteobacteria; order Micavibrionales; family Micavibrionaceae; genus CAYSGL01. Next base: position 8,615 of record CAYSGL010000041.1, on the reverse strand, counting down.
ACGACCTGATTGCCTACGGTCAGAAAATCGCCGATGAGCTTAAGAAAATCGGTATCACCGCAAAGGTTGATACACGCGATATGCGCACGCCCGACAAAATGTGGGAAGCCGTCAAGAAGGGGGTTCCTGTTCGCGTTGAAATCGGGGCGCGTGAAATGGATAACAGGGAAGTGACCTTTGTCCGCCGTGACCTTGGCCGTGAATCCAAAAAAACCGTTTCGGCAGATGCGTTTGTATCCGCAATCCAATCCGAGCTGGATGCCATGCATGACAATATGTTGTCGCGTTCACGCAAATTCCGCGACGAGAATACCTTTGATGCGCAATCCGTTACCGACATCGCCGATTTCTTTGGGGCGGGCAAGCAGGGATTCGTCAAGGTGCCGGTTGCCGTCCTGCAAGACGCAAATCTGGCGGCTGTTATGCAAGAGCACAGCCTTTCGACCCGCAATATGCCGCTGGCCGATGAAGGCCGCACCGTCCTGATCGCGAAGGCGTATTAATGTTTGCCCCCTTTGAGCGCATGATGGCGGGGCGCTACCTGCGGGCGCGCAAGGCCGAAGGCTTCGTGTCTGTCATTGCCGGATTCTCGTTTCTCGGCATTATGATCGGCGTTGCTACCCTGATTATCGTCATGTCGGTGATGAACGGGTTTCGCGCCGAACTGGTCGGGCGCATTCTCGGCCTGAACGGGCACCTGAATATTTATGCCCACAGCGGGCCGATGCAAAATTACGGCGAGGTGCTTGAGCGCGTGAAGCTTTCCGAAGGTGTGGTCGACGCGCGCCCGTTTATCGAAGGACAGGTGCTGGTCCAGGCCGGCGGTACGGCCAACGGCGCGATGGTGCGCGGCATGCGCCGGCAAGATTTCGAAACCAAGGCAATTTTATCTGATTCAATCATCAACGGATCGGTAGAGGATTTTAGCGGACAGGTCGTTGCCATCGGCAATGAAATGGCCCGCCGCTTAAACCTGCAGATCGGCTCGCCCGTAACGATCATGGCGCCCAAAGGCAAGGCCACGCCGTTCGGCACCATTCCGCGTTCGGGCCAATATACGGTTGGCGCAATTTTCGATGTTGGTATGTATGAATACAATAACGGTTATATCTTTATGCCGCTTGAATCCGCACAAGCCTTTTTTATGCTGTCCGGCGCTGTCACGGCAATCGAAGTCATGGCGGACTCGCCCATGCGTATTGACCGCGTGAAGCAAAATTTGGAACAGCTTGTTGGCGGCTACGCGGATGTCTATGACTGGCGTGACGCGAACAAATCGTTTTTGAATGCCCTGTCGGTGGAACGCAATGTCATGTTTCTGATTCTAACGCTGATCATTATTGTCGCTGCGTTTAATATTATTTCCTCGATGATCATGCTGGTGAAAGATAAAGGGCGCGATATTGCTATTCTGCGCACCATGGGCGCGACGCAAGGTATGATCATGCGGATCTTTATTCTAACCGGCGCCAGCATCGGCGTCGCCGGTACCGCTTTTGGCGCGGCAGGCGGCATTGCTTTCGCGTTGAATATTGAATCAATCCGCCGCTGGCTCGAAGGGCTGACGGGAACCGAGCTTTTTGCCGATGAAATTTATTTTCTCTCAAAGCTGCCCGCGATTATAGAATGGCCCGAAGTGATCACGGTTGTTGCCATGGCACTTGTCTTGTCGATTGCCGCGACGATTTATCCTGCCTGGCGCGCCTCGCGCCTCGATCCGGTGGAGGCCCTGCGTTATGAGTGATATACTTCTTAAAACCACGGGTTTGCAACGCATCTACAAACAGGGCGGCGAGCGGCTCGTCATTCTGCATGATGTGGATGTTGAAATCCGTAAAGGCGAAATTGTCGCGCTGGTCGGCCCCAGCGGATCGGGCAAATCGACCTTCCTGCAAATGGCCGGTTTGCTTGATACGCCGACAAAGGGAACCATCGAAATCGGCGGGCGCGAGGCGACGAAACTGGGCGATCGCGCGCGAACAGCCTTGCGCCGTGATTATATGGGGTTTGTCTACCAATTCCATTATCTGCTGCCGGAATTTTCTGCGCTTGAAAATGTCGTCCTGCCACAAATGGTGGCGGGAAAATCGAAAAAAGAGGCGGAAGAACGGGGCCGCGATTTGCTTGACAAAATGAAGCTGTCACACCGGCTTGATCACCGCCCTGCGCGTTTATCGGGCGGAGAACAGCATCGCGTCGCAATCGCCCGCGCGCTGGCGAACCATCCCAAACTACTCATTGCGGATGAACCGACCGGCAATCTTGATCCCGACACGTCGGCCCATGTCTTCGAGATGCTGACCGATCTGGCGCGCGAAGAGGGGGTTGGCGCCCTGATTGCCACGCATAATATGGATCTGGCAGGGCGTATGGATCGTATCCTCGAGCTCAAAAACGGGCGAATTCTCAGCTATTAGTTGCAAGTGTATAGTTGCAAGTTACAAGAGAGAAAGCCTTGATTCTTGTAACTTGTAACTTGTAACTTGTAACGATGAATTCATTCATCCACTTGCGCGTCCATTCCGCCTATTCCCTTGCCGAGGGCGCAATCCCGGTCAAGGACTTGGTCAAGCGCGTCAAGCTGAACAATATGGGCGCGGTTGCCGTGACCGATACGAACAACCTGTTCGGGGCGCTTGAATTTGCGCTCGCCGCCCATAAAGAGGGGGTTCAACCGATTATCGGTGCGCAGCTCACGATGGAAGATTCCTGTCAGATCGTCTTGCTGTGCAAGTCGCCGCAGGGATATCTGAATTTATCAAAACTCGTCAGCGATACCTATATGGACGGTGCCGGCGGAAAAGATTTTTCTGCGTCGTATGACGTGCTTGCCGCCTGCAATGCCGACCTGATTTGTCTGTCCGGCGGACCACAGAAAGGCATGATTGATCCGACGCGCCTCTCGTTGCTAAAAGATATTTTTGGCGACCGATTTTATATCGAACTGCAACGCCATGATTTGCCCGAAGAGGATATCAACGAGGCGGGGCTGATTGATTTTGCCTATGCGAACGATATTCCTCTTGTCGCTACGAATGATTGCTATTTTCTCGATCCGTCGATGCACGAGGCCCATGATGCGCTTCTCTGCATTGCAGACGGGCGCTATATTTCCGAAGCTGATCGCCGGCGGGTGACCAAACATCACTTTTTCAAATCCGCCGAGGATATGGAGAAAAAATTTTCCGACGTGCCTGAAGCAATCGCTAACACCGCCGTCATCGCCGAACGCTGTGCCTTCCTGTTGAAGTCGGTCGCGCCGATCTTGCCGCCGTTTGAAAGCCCCAGCGGATTGAGCGAGATTGAAGAACTCAGGAAACAGTCAAAAGAAGGCCTGCAGTGGCGTCTCGATAACTATGTGCAGGGGCGTGACCACTCTCCTTATTGGGAACGGCTCGATTTTGAATTAAGCGTGATTGAGGGAATGGGTTTTCCCGGCTACTTCCTGATTTGTTCCGACTTTATCAAGTGGGCCAAAGATCATGGGATTCCTGTGGGGCCGGGGCGTGGTTCCGGGGCGGGCTCAATTGTCGCGTGGTCGCTGCGTATCACCGATCTTGATCCGCTGGAATTCAATCTGTTGTTTGAGCGTTTCTTAAACCCAGAGCGCGTATCCATGCCCGATTTCGACGTCGATTTTTGTCAGGATCGCCGCGATGAAGTGATCAGCTATGTGCAAAAAAAATACGGCCATCAAATGGTCGCGCAGATTATTACCTTCGGTAAGCTTCAGGCGCGCAATACGGTGCGTGATGTCGGGCGTGTTCTGCAAATGCCCTATGGTCAGGTGGACCGTCTGGCGAAAATGATTCCGAACAATCCCGCCAATCCCATCTCTCTGGCCGAGGCGCTGGAACAGGATGCCGATTTGCGGGCCGAGCGCGACAAGGATGAAACAAGCATCAAGCTGATTGATATCGCGCTCAAACTCGAAGGGCTATATCGCCATGCGTCGACGCACGCGGCCGGTGTCGTGATTGCCGACAGGCCGCTTTATCAACTCTGTCCCGTTTATCGCGATCCGCGTTCCGATATGCCCGTGACGCAATTCAACATGAAATATGTGGAAAGTGCGGGACTGGTTAAATTCGATTTTCTGGGCCTGAAAACACTCACCGTTATTCAAAAATCACTTGAGTTCATCCGCCAAACAACCGGCAGGGAATACGACATTCTCAAAATTCCGATGGATGATGCCGCCACCTACGAGCTGCTGTCCAAGGGTGATGCGACCGGCGTGTTCCAGCTTGAAAGCACCGGCATGAAAGACGTGCTGCGCAAGATGAAGCCGAACCGGATCGAGGATATCATCGCGCTTGTGTCGCTCTACCGTCCCGGCCCGATGGACAATATTCCCCACTATATTGCGGTGAAACAGGGCAAAGCCGAACCCGATTATCTGCATCCGAAACTCAAACCGATTCTCGAAGAAACCTTCGGTATTATGGTCTATCAGGAACAGGTGATGCAGGCTGCTCAGGTGCTGGCGGGATATACGCTTGGCGGGGCGGATTTACTGCGCCGCGCCATGGGTAAAAAAATTAAAGAGGAAATGGATAAAGAGCGCGGCAAATTCGTCGAGGGCGCCGCGAGAACATCCAATGTACCGGCGGCGCAGGCCGAAGCGATTTTCGAACAAATCGCAAAATTCGCCGGCTACGGTTTCAACAAATCGCACGCGGCCGCCTATGCCTTGATCGCCTATCAAACCGCGTGGCTGAAAGCCAACTATCCGGTGGAATTCATGGCGGCGTCGATGACGTTGGACTATGGCAACACCGAAAAACTGGCGGTTTTCAAACAGGAATGCGACCGCATGGGCATTGAAATTGTCCCGCCGGATATTAACCAATCCGGCGCGTTGTTTCACGTGAAACAAAATAAGATCCATTATGCGCTGGCCGCGCTTAAAGGCGTGGGCGAGGGCGCCATGCACAAGCTGATCGAAGAGCGCGAAAAAAATGGCCAATACCAATCACTTGAAGATTTTATCGGGCGGCTTGACACAAAAACGATGAACCGGCGCCAGTTTGAAATGCTGGTGGCGTCCGGCGCATTTGACAGCCTGCATAAAAATCGCGCCCAATTACATGGCGGCGCGGAAATGTTGTTGCGTCATGCGCAAGCGCAAGCTGCCGAGCGCGAAGCGGGGCAGGTCAGCCTGTTCGGGGATGCGGATGGCGGGCCATCCGATCTGCCGCATCTGCCCGACATATTGGATTGGGACCCGTTAGAGCGTCTCGGCTATGAATTTGGCGCGGTCGGGTTTTATCTGTCCGCCCATCCGCTGGACGGGCGGCGCGAACAACTGGCACGCATGAATATCTTGCCCGTGGCCGACGTGCCCGATGCGTTGCGCACGCGCAATTCCACCCGCGTAGAGCTGGCCGGAATTTTGCTGAAAAAGCAGGAGCGTATGGCCAAATCGGGCAACAAATTCGCCTTTCTCCAGCTCTCGGATTCATCGGGCGTGTATGAAGTGATGATCTTTTCCGAAACGCTGGCGCGGACGCGCGGATTTCTGGAAGCCGGGACTGCACTGCTGGTGACGGCGGACGCGGACGTCAACGACGATCAATTGCGCTTGACGGGGCAGGATGTGAAGCCGCTCGATCAGGCTGTCGCGCACAAGCTGACGGAAGTGCATGTCCATATGGATGCGCCGGCCCCCGCCGCAAAGCTTAAGGAGCTGATCGGTATCGAGGGGGCAGGGGCCGTAAAAATATCGCTGTTCGCGCATCTGCCGGACGGCACGCAGGCTGAAATTATTGTGCCGGACCGCCATGCGATGTCCCCCGCCGCCATCCATGCCATTCACAGAACGCCAGGGATTATCAAGGTCGAGGAGCGTTAATATCTGTCAAGGAAACGCGCAGAAGGCCGGGGTTTTCATGCTTATTTTCTTCATAAACGCTTCGCAGCCCTGCCTCCCTGAGCGCTTTACGGATTGCCGGGACATCTGATGTCTTAATGACAACCGTGCCAGCATGCAGAGGGCCGCTACGAGGGATATTCTCTGCTTGCAAGGTTATACCAACACGGGCAAATACGGCGCTGACCGCTTCCGCGCTCTCTCCTGTAATACAAAAAGATGTGTCTGGACTTCTTGCGTTTCTGTAAGTCATCAGTTTTAATACACGACAAAAAATATTATGTCAATAATTTTGCGCGAAAAACCCTTGCAATCCCACCCCAAACCCCCGTATAAAGCCCCCAATCCATGGGTTGTTCCATGGAAATTCACAGGGTTCGTTCCTTACCCGGTGCCCAAACCATGAAAATGAGGGCCAAGGCGAACCCGAGGATATAACCGGTTTTATAAGGAGACCACACGATGGCTATGCCAACCTTTACCATGCGCCAGCTGCTCGAAGCAGGCGTTCACTTCGGACACCAC
>CAYSGL010000041.1:1219-2208 GCA_964430725.1 uncultured Pseudobdellovibrionaceae bacterium | reverse complement strand
CCACACCCGCCGCTGGAACCCCAAAATGCGCCCGTTTATCTTTGGTGTGCGTAATGGCGTGCACATTATCGACCTGCAACAATCGACCCCGATGCTGGGGACGGCCCTGCAATCGCTGCGTGACATTGTCGCCAATGGGGGCCGTGTCCTGTTTGTCGGCACGAAGCGCCAGGCACAGGAAAAAATCGCCGAAAGCGCCAAACGTTGCGGCCAGTACTATGTGAATCACCGCTGGCTTGGCGGGATGCTGACCAACTGGAAAACCATTTCAGGCTCGATCAGCCGCCTGCGCGAACTCGAAGAGATTGCCGAAAAAGGCAGTGTCGGCCTGACGAAAAAAGAGCAGCTGATGAATGCCCGCGAAAAGGAAAAGCTGGAGCTGTCCCTCGGCGGTATCAAGGACATGGGCGGCAAGCCGGATGCCTTGTTCATCATTGACGTGACCAAAGAAGATCTGGCCGTGAAAGAGGCCAATACACTGGGTATACCGGTGTTTGCTGTTCTGGATACGAATGCCGATCCCGACGGCGTTGATTTCCCGATTCCGGGGAATGACGACGCGTTGCGCGCGATCGAGCTGTTCTGCGATCTGGTTTCCGATGCCGTTCTTGACGGCCTGCAGGCCGAAATGGGCCGTTCCGGTAAGGATATCGGCGCTGCCGAAGAGGTTGCGATCGAAGTCCCTGCTGCTGAAACCGATGAAGAGCCGGTCGCAAAAGCGGCCAACGGTTAATGGCACTGCCATCCTGAGGGCTTTGTGGTCCGAAGGATCTCGTCAATACGGTATGAGATTCTTCGCTTTGCCCAGGATGATAATTTAGTTTAACAAAATAGAATAAGGATTTGAAAAATGGCTGAAATCACAGCTTCCATGGTAAAAGAACTACGCGAACAAACCGGCGCTGGCATGATGGATGCCAAAGCCGCGCTGGTTGAAAATAATGGCGATATCGAAGCCGCCGTTGACTGGCTGCGTAAGAAGGGCCTCT
>CAYSGL010000041.1:0-1209 GCA_964430725.1 uncultured Pseudobdellovibrionaceae bacterium | reverse complement strand
AAGGTTTGGTGGCCGTGGCGATTGACGGCACCACGGGCGCCGTCGTCGAAGTCAATTCGGAAACGGATTTTGTGGCGCGTAATGAAGAGTTCCAGACCTTTGTAAAGGCGGTATCGGATAAGGCGCTGAAGGAAGTTGGCGACCTTGACGCGTTGCTGGCCGCCAATATGAATGGCAAGCCCGTTTCGGACAACTTGACGGACCTGATCGCCAAGATCGGTGAAAACATGACCATCCGCCGCATGACCAAGCTGAGCGTGTCGGACGGCATTGTATCGGGCTATGTCCACAATGCCGTTGCCCCCAATCTGGGCAAAATCGGCGTGATGGTCGCATTGGAATCCACGGGCGATAAAGCCGTTTTGGAGACGTACGGCAAGCAGATCGCGATGCATGTCGCCGCCGCTTTCCCGAAATACCTGACTCGCGACGAAGTGGACGCATCGGACCTGGAGCGTGAGCGCGATGTTCTGCGCGAACAGGCAAAAGCCGAAGGCAAGCCAGATGATATCGTCGAGAAAATGCTCGAAGGCCGTATGCGCAAATTCTATGAGGAAGTGTGCTTGCTGGATCAGGTTTTTGTTATCGATAATGAGACGAAAATCTCCGCCCTGATCGAAAAGGCGGGCAAGGAAGCCGGCGCACCGGTCGCGCTCAAAGCATTTGCCCGTATCCAGCTGGGCGAGGGCATCGAAAAGGAAGAAACCGACTTTGCCGCCGAATTCAAAGCGGCCGCCAACGGTTAATGTTCGCCAAAATCAATCAGAAAACCCCGCGCCTTGCGGGGTTTTTTATTTGGACAAAGCAGATTTAATCCCTTATTTTCAAGGCACTATTCAGACCCATACGAGAGTGCCTATGACCATGCCTGCCGCAAAAATCGCCCCCACCCCGAAATATAAGCGCGTTTTGTTCAAAATGTCGGGCGAGGTATTGATGGGGCCGAACGAGTTCGGCCTGCATCAGGAAACGATCGAGCGGGTTGCCAAGGATATCAAGGAAGCGGTGGAAATGGGCGTTCAGGTCTGTGTCGCCGTCGGCGCGGGCAATATCTTTCGCGGGGTGGCAGGCGCGGCGCAGGGCATGGACCGCGCGACCGCCGATTATATGGGGATGCTTGGCATTGTCATCAACGCGCTGGCCCTGCAAAATGCGCTTGAAAATGAAGGGGTTCTGACCCGCGTAATGTCGGCCATTCCGATGTCGGCC
>CAYSGL010000040.1:0-9096 GCA_964430725.1 uncultured Pseudobdellovibrionaceae bacterium | reverse complement strand
TATCGGTAAAGCCCGAAAGGACGGTATTGTTGCCTTCGGTCGCGCCGCTATTAAAAATAACCTGCATCGGCTGAACGCCCGCCAGGGCGCCGATATGCGCGCGCGCATCTTCCACTATCTTGCGCGCCCCGCGACCGAAGCCGTGAACGGACGAGGCATTGCCTGTATGGTCGAGGGCCTGCACCATCGCGTTTCGCGCCTGTGCGCGCAGCGGGGTCGTGGCATTATAATCAAGATAAATGGGCTTCATTTTCCCTATATAATGGGTTATCCCCAGTGAAATCAATAGCTTATCAAAAATATTTGGACTTATCCGAATCGGGTTTGCTATAAGCGTTCAGCCGCGCAACTGTATGGAAAAGCGCGGCACCACAGTGTGTTAAAGGAAATATACGCTTATGCCTGAAATTATTTTCAACGGCCCCGCCGGACGTCTTGAAGCAAAATACTCTCATTCGAAGGTTCCGAACGCGCCGCTGGCCCTCGTGCTGCATCCCCATCCCGAGCATGGCGGTACGATGAACAACAAAATAACATACATGATGCATCAGGCGTTTGTGCAGCGCGGTTTTTCCACCATGCGATTCAATTTTCGCGGTGTTGGCAAATCGCAAGGCGTGTTCGATAAAGGCGAGGGTGAGTTGTCCGATGCCGCAACCGCGCTTGACTGGATGCAGGAAATCAACAAGAACGCGCCCTATGTCTGGGTTGGCGGTTTCGCCTTCGGTGCGTGGATCGGCATGCAACTGTTGATGCGCCGCCCCGAGATTCAAGGGTTCATTTCCGTGGCACCGCCGGCGAACATCTATGATTTTTCATTTTTGGCGCCGTGTCCGTCATCAGGCCTGATCATTCATGGCGGGTCGGACAATGTCGTGCCCAAGCAGCCCGTGGACAAGCTGGTTGAAAAGCTTCAGGCGCAAAAAGGGATCGAAATCGATTACCGCGTTATTAAGGATGCCAATCATTTCTTCCATGATAAATGCGACGATCTGGTCACGAACATGCATGATCACATGAATATGGCGGGGGGCGGCCTGACCGTCGAAACGGCTTTGAGTAAAAAGGCCGCACCAAAAACGACATCCAAGAAAAAAGCGGCTTAAGCCGCTTTTTTATCAAGTTCTTTAATAGCGGCCATAACCTCTTCGGTGTGACCGTCGACTTTCACTTTACGCCAGATCCGCGCGATTGTGCCGTTTTCGTCGATCAAAAATGTGGCGCGGTCTATGCCCATATATTTACGCCCGTACAGGCTTTTTTCACCCCATGTGCCATAAGCGTCGCATACGCGTCCGTCTTCGTCGCTGGCGAGGGGAAAATTTAGCGTATATTTTTCGATGAATTTTTTATGCTTATCGGGCGTATCTTTGGACACGCCCAAAATGGCCGCATCGACCTTTTCAAAATCCGGCAAATTATCGCGAAACGCACAGGCTTCTTTCGTGCAGCCGGGCGTATCATCCTTGGGGTAGAAGTAGAGAACCAGTTTGCGGCCTTTATAATCCGAAAGCCGGACCGTTTTCCCGTTGTTGGCAGGCATGGAAAAATCAGGCCCCTGACCCCCTTCGGTTAACTCTCTTTTACGCTGTTCGGCCATATCGCTCTCCTGTTTGGAATATGTACTAATCTGGCAGGGAATAAACGCACGTCAAGTGCTTCTTGCCTTACTTTTTTCGCAAATCGGGATTATTGTTGATTATATAGACGGCGCCCCATGATGAAATTTTTATCTCATTGCACGAAATCCGGCAGAATTGCCCTGGAAATTATATTGGCTTTGTTCATCGTACTGATGATCGGCGCCGCCTTTTGTCTGTGGCATATGAGCCGCCAGCCATTCGATCTTATGTTCGCCGAGCAATATATCGAACGCGCCCTGTCGACAGAACAATATAGCGTCGCCTTTGACGATGTTGATTTGAAATGGCCGGACATGCGCGGTCCTTTGCGTCTGGGTATTCAGGGCATGACCGTGACGAACAACACAGGAGACGAGGCGATCAGCGTCCAGCAGGCGGATATCGGTATCTCCTCGGTTGCATTAATGGCCGGTATGATCCGCCCCGTATCCCTGTATGTGAACAATCCGATTCTGCGGCTGGTCAGGGGGGATGACGGGAAAGTATCGTTCTTGGTACAAGGGGAAACGATCGCACAGGATGAGCCGCGTCCTATTCATGCGCAAGTCAGATCGGCCCTGGATTTTCTAGCCAATCCCGGGGAGGATAGTTTTTTACGTCGGTTTCGCCGCCTGCATATCAGCGGGGCACAATTAATCCTTGAAGACAGGAAAAACGGCGAAGAAATCCAACTCTCACAATTGAACGCCCAGTTTCGCCGGACCCGAACGGACGTCAGCGCGTCGGCAGATATGATAATCCATGACGAGAGTGATAAGGTATCGGGGGGGATTAGCCTGAGCATCCAGTATAACCGCGATAGCCGCGATATGATGGCCGACATCATCTTCAAAAATATGGGCCCGTCGGTATTGTCCAAACTATTTACAGGCAATGAGATGATTGAGCGTCAAGCGGGTCTGATTGATGGGCGCTTTGCGCTGGCGCTGGACGGGCAATCAGGCTTACAGGATTTTTCGGGCATGCTTGATGCGCGCGATATAGAAATCTACTGGCCGCAAGAATATGACAGTCCGCTTCAAGCGAGCAAGATATACGTCGCGCTTGAATATGACGCGCCGACCCAGCGTATCTACAGCGATCAATTTTCGGCGATTATTCAAGGCGTGGAGGTTGCCGGAAAAATTGAGGCAGCGCGCAGCGATCGTGGCTATATAGCGCAGCTGAATATCGACGTGCCCGAAATGGCGCAGGAAACGCTTGAATCGTTTTTTCCGAAATCCGAATTTGATGGAGAACTGGCGGAATGGCTTGTCCACCGTATGGAGGGCGGTACCTTCCGAAATGTCAAGGCAAGCGCGCCGATATATTTGACGCGCGCAGACGATCAGCAATGGTCGGTCATGTTCAATGAAGCCGATATGCATATCGCGTTTGAGGCAGAGGGTGTTGACCTGACTTATCAGTATACGTTGATGCCGGCGCGCGATATCAAGGGAAGCGGATATTTCGATGGGCAGAAGCTGGTCGTCAATGGAGAGAGCGGACGCATCGAGGATGTCGAGGCGCGCGATGTCGTGGTCACCGTCGACGATGTGGCGGTGAAGGCGGGCGGGTATGCGAATATATTGGTCCATGCCAAGGGGCCGGTTTCAACCTTGCTCAAATATATCGCGGATGAACCGATCGACATGGGGGACGACATCCCTTTCAAGCCCGAAGAGGTAAAAGGTCTTGCCGATATCAAAGTGACTGTCGGCTTGCCGACGCTGGCGGATTTACCCAAAGAGCAAGTCAACGTCAAGGTTGAGGGCAATCTAACCGATTTATATTTGCCGGATGTGGTACAGGGGCTGTCTTTGAGTGATGGGCCGCTGGCGCTGGACACGATGGAGGGCGGTTTTACGCTGAAAGGCGATGCAAAATTGGACGGCGTGCCGGTTGCAATTGATATGACGCAATATTTTTCGAGTGAAGGGCGCGATTTTCTGACCAAGGTCGATGCGAAAATCACCAGTACACCAGAGTTGCGGGCAAAGTTCGGCGTTGATTTGTCCGATTTTATCAGCGGAGACGCTAAACTGGATGTCGCCTATGTTGATGATGGAGTGGGTCGTGAAAGCATCGCGGTCACCGGCGATTTAACCCCGGCGCGTATTCACATTGTTCCGTTCGGATATAATAAAAATCCGGGCACAGCCGGCACACTGTCCTTGAATGCGACACTTGATAAAGGCGTATTGGAACATGTGCGTGATTTAACGGTCACCGCGCCGGATTTATCGATCAAGCAAGCGGCCTTGACGTTTCGCGACACCAAAAGCGGCGCTGAATTATCGGGAGGAAATTTCCCCGATATAACGATCGGAGAGACAAAAGGCAGTGCCGACTTTACGATTGATACGGGTAACGTGTTGACGATCGACGCGGTCGCGGCGATTTTCGATGCGCAACCTTTTCTGGAAACGAGCGGACGGCGTAAACAAGAAGGCAAGGAAGAGACTGTAAGCGGTCAGCCAATGAGTGTTTCGTTGAAGGCAGCCCGTGTTCTTGGCGCGCACAACCAAGAAGCCAGCGCCATGCAGCTTTATACGAAAATGGACGATGAAGGAGATATGACGCATCTTGATTTGCGGGCGCGGGTGGGTAAAAGCGATGCGATCGTGTCCTTTAAACCGGATGCCCAGACAGGACAGCGGATTTTCCACCTTGAAACAGATGATGGCGGAGCGTTGTTGGCGGCATCGGGATTATACGAGGATGTTCGCGGCGGAGAATTGCGCGTGTTCGGCGCGCCGCAAAAAGACACAAACAGCAGCAACCTGTTTGGCACCGCGCAGTTGGAGAATTTTCATGTAGTGCGTGCGCCTGCCCTTGCCAAATTATTCGGATTGATGAGTTTGGGCGGTCTTGGTGATTTGTTGAGCCGCGAAGGGGTCGGATTTTCCAAGCTGGAAGCGGATTTTGAATGGCGGTTCCAACCGCAGGGAAATTTGTTGATGGTCAGCAATGGGCGGACGTCGGGATCTTCGGTCGGTTTGACGTTTGACGGTGTGGTCGATCGGGGGACCGAAACGACCGATATTAAAGGAACGATTATTCCGATGACGGAAATCAACAACGTCTTGAAGAATATTCCGCTCATCGGGAATATTTTAACCGGCGGATCGGGCCTGATCGCGGCGACTTATACAATGCGCGGGCCGAGCGACGATCCAAGCGTCATGGTCAATCCGCTGTCTGTCCTTGCACCTGGATTTTTGCGGACGATCTTGTTTGAGGGTGGATTTTCAAAGCCGGGGCCGGTGCAACAACAGGCCGATACGTCGCGCGATGTAAAGCCACCGCCATCGCCGTCACGCACCGTCGGTCAATAACTATGCGGCGCGCACCAGCGCATGACGTTTTTTTCCGGCGGATAATTTAATATAACCATCACTAGTCAGATCGTTTTGCGAAACAGTGGCGTCAATATCTTTAACTGGTTCGTCGTTACACCGCACACCGCCGCCTTGAATCAAGCGCTTGGCTTCGCCTTTAGAAGCGACCATGCCGGCCTGAACCAGTAATTCGGTGATCGATACCGCGCTTGCGAGATTGGCTGTGATGCTCGGGAGATCGCCGCCGATGCCGCCTTGTTCAAAAACTTTTTGGGCCGTTTCAGCCGCCGCCAGCGCTTCGTTTTCGCCGTGACACAACCTTGTCGCTTCATGCGCGAGGATTTTCTTGGCTTCGTTGATTTCGGCACCCTGCAAGGCGGAAAGGCGGCGCACCTCATCCATCGGCAGCATGGTAAATCGCGCCAGCAGATTGGGGACATCGGCATCGTCCGCATTGCGGAACCATTGCCAGTAATCATAGGCCGAAAGCATGTTTTTATTGAGCCAGACAGCACCATTGATCGTCTTGCCCATTTTTTCGCCGGCGCTGTTAAGAAGCAGGGGGGCAGTCAGGGCGTATAACTGCGCCTGATCCGATTTATGGGCGAGGTCAACGCCGTTGATGATGTTACCCCATTGGTCAGATCCCCCCATTTGCAGAATCGTGCCGTATTCGCGGTGAATGGCGAGGAAGTCGTATCCTTGCATCACCATGTAATTGAACTCGAGCAGGGTGAGCGGACTTTCGCGCTCGAGGCGCGTCTTGACGCTGTCGAACGAGATCATGCGGTTGACGGTGAAATAGCGGCCATAGTCGCGCAGGAAGTCGAGATATTTCAGTTCCGAAAGCCAGTCATCGTTGTTGACCATCATGGCGTCGGTCGCGCCATCGCCATAGCGCAAAAACTGTGTGAAGCAGGTTGTACGGATATGTTCCATGTTGTCGCGAATGACATCGTCCGTCATTAAATTGCGCGATTGGTCCTTGAACGACGGATCGCCGATTTTCGATGTGCCGCCGCCCATGAGCGTGATCGGCTTGTGGCCGGTTTCCTGAAACCATTTAAGCATCATAATACCGGTCAGGTTGCCGACATGCAGCGATCTGGCCGTCGCATCAAAGCCGATATAGGCGCTCTGTATGCCCTCGGTCAGCTTTTTGTCCAAGCCCTCGAAATCGCTGCATTGGTGGATAAAGCCGCGCTCATCGAGGATGTTTAAAAAATCGGATTTGTATGTCATAAGATTGTTTACCATGAAGAACGAGAAAGTCTATACCGCAATCGGCCTGATGTCCGGCACGTCGCTGGACGGGGATATTGACGTCGCCCTAATCGAAACCGACGGGGAAGCCTACGTCAAACGGCTGGATTTCAAGCCGTTTCCGTATGAGGCCGCCGTTCGGGATAAGGTACGGGCCTGTTTTGGTAGGCGGGAGGCGGACGCGCAGACGGCGGAAGCCGATGCCCTCGTGACCGATTTGCATATCGCGGCGGTCAAGGCGCTGGGGAAACCAGCCGATATTATCGGTTTTCACGGCCAGACGATCATGCATGACCCGGCCAGCAAATTTACATGGCAGCTGGGTGATGGGCAACGGCTGGCGCATGAAACCGGTATCGATGTCGTTGCCGGTATGAGATATGCGGATGTGGCGGCAGGCGGCCAGGGCGCGCCGCTTTTACCGCTGTATCATCGTGCGCTGGCAAGCGGTTTGAAAAAGCCGCTGGCGGTGCTGAATTTAGGCGGGGTCGCCAACGTCACATGGCTGGGTGAAATCGCAGACGACATTCTGGCGTTTGATTGCGGTCCGGCGAATGCGTTGCTCGATGATTTTATCCGCGCGCGAACGGGACGTGAGTATGATGACGACGGAAAACTGGCCATGCGCGGACATATTCACGATGATATTTTAATGCGTTGGCTTGGCCATGACTATTTCGCCAAGATCCCGCCAAAATCGCTTGATCGCCATGATTTTAAAGTGGACGAGGTTGCTGATTTATCGATCGAAGATGGCGCGGCGACGTTGACGGCGTTTACTGTTCAGGCAGTGGCAAAGGCCCGGGAGCATTTCCCCGCGCCGGTGTCTCGCTGGCTGGTAACGGGCGGTGGCCGGAAGAATAAAAAAATGATCCATGATCTGAAAAATTATCTGGGTGTGGCGGTGGATGCCGTTGAAAAAGAAGGCTGGAATGGCGATGCGATGGAGGCAGAAGGGTTCGCCTATCTCGCCGTGCGTTCACTGAAAGGGTTGCCGCTTAGTTTGCCGAGTACAACAGGTGTGCCGACGCCAATGCCGGGCGGGGTCTTGTATAAGGCAAAGCCATGACCGTCATTAAAACAGCATCTCCCGACTCCATCAATGAGGCCGCGCGGTTATTGCGCGCAGGCGAGTTGGCTGTTCTGCCGACGGAAACGGTTTACGGGCTGGGGGCGGATGCTACCAACGGCGCGGCGGTCGCAAAAATTTTCGCGGCAAAAAACAGGCCGTCTTTTAACCCGCTGATTGTCCATGTTGCAGATCTTGCGGCGGCGGAGAAGTTAGGTGTATTCGATGCGCGCGCGCGGAATGTCGCGAAAATATTCTGGCCGGGGCCGCTGACGATAATTGTTCGGAAGACGGAAGGGTGCCCTGTCCATGATCTGGTAACGGCCGGCCTTGATACGATTGCTATTCGCGTACCGGCGCACCCTGTTATGCGCGATGTGTTGCGTGCGGCGAATATTCCGGTCGCGGCGCCGAGTGCGAATGCGTCGGGTGAACCGAGTGCGACAACGCCGGAACACGCCCTGCAAAGTTTAGGCGGGAATGTTTCTTTTATTCTGGCGGCAGGGGCGTGTGAGGTCGGGCTGGAATCAACAGTGCTTGATATGACAGGTGCGGTGCCGACTATTTTGCGGCCCGGTGCCGTGACAAAAGAAGATCTGGGAGAATTCTTTGAGCGGGTCGATGTCGATTCAGGCGACCATGGTGCACCGAAATCGCCGGGCCAATTGTTAAAACATTATGCACCGTCGATTCCGGTACGCCTGCGTGCGGTCGATGTCGCGCCTGATGAAGCGCTGCTGGCATTTGGCTCGACAAAATTTATGGGGATAAAGGGGGGCGGTTTCGCGCAGGACCTGGGAGATCACGCCTTCCGGAACTTAAGCGAGCGCGGCGATTTGAATGAAGCGGCGGCCAATTTATTTTTCATGCTGCGCACGCTGGACGATCCGCGCAATGCCGGGATTGCCGTCATGGATATTCCCAATACGGGTTTGGGTGTGGCAATTAATGATCGTTTGTCTCGCGCTGCGCAGGGGCGTTAGAGGATTATAAATCCGGATGCCGGAGGTCGCATGGTGCCCATTCGATATATTTTTTGTATACGGCAAGAAATAATTGTTGCCTGACGTTCGGCAATAATCCTTGTTCGACATGCAAGGTACATTCAATAGCGTGTGAAAACGCTTTCTCGAAAGGGATTTGGCAAACGATGCCCTGATGATATGTTTCCAACATGCGCGTCCGGTAATCGATTTTATAGCCTGTTCCATTTTCACAAGATTCATATAAATATTTGCACATAATCACTCCCGTATTGTTTACAGCATAAAACCCGCGCCGCCGGAGGGTGACAGCGGCGCGGGAAAGGACAGTTAAGGAGAAATTTGTTTAATTATTTATCGGCGCAGCCCTGTGGCTGGATGAAACCATCCGTGTGGAGTTTTGGTCCAACCAATGCCACCTATATTACGCATGGCGCGTCGTAAATCGATCGAAGATGCCCGGCCACGGGCATTGAAATGCTGTGTCATAATCTGGCTCCCTGTGTTCGCGTTTCTTTTTTGAAATCGCTTTTTTTATTACCCTCAGCCTAATTCAAGAGTTGGCAAAAGTCAATAAAAATCGGGAGCGGAATTTTATAAATCGACAGAAGACAGCATAAGTAAATCGGCAATGCTGAGCGGTGATTGTGCCGGAGGATTGAGAGGCGCGCGAGGAGATATTTGATTGGCACCGTGACGATAATCATCAAGAGTGAGTGTATTGTTTAGATGGTACAATATATGCGCCAACGATGCGGCTTGCGCATCGCGAGTGAAAACAACCGGTTTTTCCAATGAAGGTGGAATATGTTGGTATC
>CAYSGL010000039.1:0-9111 GCA_964430725.1 uncultured Pseudobdellovibrionaceae bacterium | reverse complement strand
TTGCGCAACTTCCAAAGCCGTTGATTTGGTAAAGCCGACCACGCCGTGCTTGGCCGCGACATACGCCGATTTATAAGGCGATGCGACAAGGCCATGCGCGGACGCGATATTGATCACCCGGCCCCAGCCAGACTTTTTCATGTGGGGAATACAGGCCCGTGTTGTATGAAATACGGAAGACAGGTTGATTGCCTGTATGTCATTCCATTTGTCGATCGGAAAGTCTTCGACAGGCGATACTTTTTGAATGCCGGCATTATTGACCAGAACGTCAATCCCGCCAAACAGCGCCACAGTGCGCGCAACAAGATCGGCGATTTGCTCACCATCGCGCATATCCGCCGCATGATAGAGCGTCTTTGCCCCCATAGATTCAAGTTCCGCACAGATGTCCCGAATCTGATTTTCATCACCAAACCCGTTAAGCACAATATTCATACCCTTGGCCGCAAAGCCGCGCACGATTCCCAATCCAATGCCGCTGGTCGAGCCGGTTACGATTGCTGTTTTTCCGGATAACATCATTTTCTCTCCCCTGTCATACGGCAAACAGAATATCCCTGTTCGCTCCAGTCAATAATACCGCCTTCCAGATTATAAACCATGCGGTCCGGATAGGCGGCGTGATACAACTCGCATACACGCTGGGACCGGCCACCGGATCGGCACTGAAAAACCAGCATCTTATCCGGATTACACGGCAGCGAGACCGGATGGCAAAAATTCATCGGAATCAAAACGGCATCCGCAATATAGGCCTCCCGATATTCATCAGGCTCGCGCACATCGACTAAAACTACGCGGTGCTCTTTCATGGCATTCTGCAAGGCGACAGAAGAGATTTGTTCAATTGTCATGTCCGTATTCTGCAATAAAAAAAGCCGCTGTCAAAGCGGCTTTTCCATGATGATATCAAATTCCTAGTTATACCGTTCCGGATCGGTGGCCAAGCGCGGCTGACCATAGAACGCTTCGGTAAACTCGGACATGCTGACCTGATTATCATCATTCCTGTCAGCCTCCTGAAAACCCACGCCCAGAAATTCATGGGCCGAAAAACCCGGCTTTCCATCCGTGTTCAAGGCGGCATAATCAGGGACCTGCGCAAGGCGCAATGTATATTCTTCACGGGTCAACTTAAGGCGGCCATCAACATCCGAGAATATTTTGGTACGCGTTTCGATTGGTTCATAAATCACCATTGCATTACGATAATATTCCTGTGGACTGACATGGCCATTACCATCGACATCCCAAAGACGGAAAATATCCTCTGTCACCGTATCCGCCGCAACGATTTCTCCGGCTTCAGCATCATAGTAATAGAAGACGACAGGGCGCACACCGTCAGGCAGAGATGGCGCCGTTACCGTCTGGCTTTCATAGACGACTGTTCCATCGGCCAGCGGCGCAACCGTCGTTGTCGTGCTTGTTGTGACACCTGATTGAGCATAAGCGGGGTGGAACGGCATGCCCGTCAGCACAAGCGCACCTGCAAATAAATACGATAATAGTTTCATCAGATAATCTCCTTATTGAATATTGAATGGTCTTATTATCTATCCAGATTAACCTGGTCTTTATTCGTCACAGCGCCTGTTACGGCACCAACACCCGCGCCAACCAGCGCACCGCCGGCAACGCTGCCGCCCACAACCGCAGAACCCAAAGCGCCAACACCCGCGCCGACACCGGCACCGGATAAGGCACGTTCGCCACGTGTATTTCCGCACGCCGCAACCATCAGGCACGCCAAAGAAAGAATGACTATATTACGCATTATTGCCTCCTATATTTTGTATACAAACCGCGCAACGCCTATACAGTTCCAATAAAAATACCCCGCATTAAGCGGGGTATTTTTATTTCAAGCGGCGGCTTTTATGCAGCCATATCCCGCTCCCATGCTTTCAGCTCTTCCTCGACCTCTTCTTTGGTCTTGCCGTAAGCCTCCTGGATTTTTCCCGCCAGCTTGGTACGGTCGCCCTGAATCTGATCCAGATCATCATCGGTCAACTTGCCCCATTTTTTCTGGGCGGATCCCTTAAACTGGTTCCATTTTCCTTCTAGAATATCCTTGTTCATTTTTTTCTCCTTTCATTAAGTGAACTGATTAAAGATTGCCTGACAGCATAGCGGCTTGAGAGGCGCTCAAAGAGATCACAACGCGGCCCTTGCCATCAGGCGAAACATCAAGATCCTGATAGTCTATTGCCGCTCTTTTCCCGCCCAGCCCTAAAATTTGGTCATAGGCAATGACGACTTTAGAAACCGAGTCGCCGTCAAGCGCGACATCACTAATACGAGCGATTTCCTTGCCCTCCGGATCTTCGATATCGGCACCGATCATTTCACGCACACTGACCTGAGTTTGTTTTTTTGTCTGTGTCTGGGCATCAGCCCGTGCGGTGACATCATAATCGAAGGCCTTGGCTTGCTCGATCTGGTCTTCCGTAAGGGATGTCAGAACCGCGCCATTGACATCACGGCCATTGATCACATCGAAACCAAAAACGGCTTTTTTCTCACCGAAAATCATCCGCCCGTCACTCGCGATGATCAGGGCATCAATAGAACCGTCTTCGGACAGAATAAGGTCATATACACTGCCGACATCCTCACCGCCGACATTCTTGACAGGTTTTCCGATCATAAAGTCTGCCGAATTCTCCTTGCGAATGTCGACCTTGCCTCTCTGTATAACAGCCTCGTTCTTTGCATCCGTGCGGCCATCCACGGTTTCCCCCACATTGTTAGCCGCGCGCTTTATGCTGTCACCAGCCTTTTCAAGGGTACGCTCTACCTCCTGCTTGGTGATAGTTTCCTCATCGCTGGAATAGCTTGTATATGCTGCCGTATCCCCGCGTGCCTTGACATTTGCTTTGCTGTCCTCTGCCTGTGCAGGATAGGTCGTCATCAATGCCGCTGCTGCAGCACCCATTAATATCATTCGTCTTGTTTTTACCATCTGTCTTCTCCTTGATTTAGGTTAACATTGTGAATTAACGAAGCCTGTCCGCCGCAATAAAACCTGCGATGGATGCCAACAATATCGCCATGCCAGGATGCTCCCTGACCGGCTGTTCTATTTCCGAAACAATGTCTTCTATCGTCTCCTTTAAATCGTGATCGTCCATAAAAGATCCTGATTTATTCTTCACGCTGCCTGACTTACGATTTCCCATACAGACACAGAACAGCGAAAAAAGGGCCATTACGACACCTGTTGCAAGGGCGCCGATCGCGGGGGTATAAAATTCCGATACTGTCATATACAGCGCCGCCGTCAAAAAAATCAGCGCAATGATGCCGCCAACAATCGACATAACAACAAAGCCCCATTCTTTTTTTGCCTCGGCTGCTTGATGGCGCGTATAGACACTGGCGCCGGTCAACGCAATCTGGCTGAGCAGTCCCGCGAGCATTGTTATCTCCGTCTCAGAAGAGCGCTCAGCAACAGCCCGCCTGCAAACGCAACAGCCATAGCTTGTCCCGGATTTTTGCGCACTTTTTCTTCCGCATCACGGTAATAACGGGCTCCATCCTTTTTACAGGCGGAAAGCAATGATTTTAATTGACCGCTTGCCTCGTGCAACTTTTCCTTGCCGTCATCGGCAAGGTGATGGGACAGCGATGTCGCATTTGTTTTCAGCGAATGGATATCTTTTTTGATATCGTCGATTTCACTATATTGGCTGTGTGATTTTGCCATGGTTCGTCTCCTTATTTTCGAGGAGACAAACGGCAGCGTCAGGGAAAAGTTCCCCCGGCCATAGTATAATCATGTATGACATTTTATGTCTCAGGCTGAGCGCAGGTCTGCGACAAACATATAACCCGCCCCGCGAACGGTTTTTATATACGCAGGTTCTTTCGGATCATCGCCTAGTTTCTTGCGCAAACGGCCGATCTGTATATCGACGGCGCGATCATAGCTGTCATAATCGCTTTCCCGCGTGACATCATACAGAACGTCGCGGCTCAGGACACGCCCCTGCGCCCGCACCAGTGTGTCAAGAAGCTTGAACTCTCCTGTTGTTAGATCAGCCGCCTCCCCATCGCCATTATAAACCTGCATTTTCGCGCGGCTCAGAGTCCATGGGCCAAAGCAAACGACATCGCCTTGCTGTCTGCCGTCTTCATTCGCTGTTGATTTGCTGTTATTCTTTTCCTCGGCGCGGCGCAGGACTGCTTTGATACGGGCAGATAATTCACGCAGTTCAAACGGTTTTGTCATGTAATCGTCCGCGCCCATTTCAAGACAGACGACTTTTTCGGTTGTATCGCTTTTTCCGCTCACAACAATAACAGGGTAAGAAAAACGACTGCGTATATATCCCAACAGGGTAAACCCATCCATGTCCGGCAGCAGCAGGTCAAGCAGAACAACATGTGGCTTGGCCGCTTCCAGCTTGTCCTTCAACGCCTGCCCGTTCGTAGCACAGATAACCTGATACCCTTCAGATTCGAGATAATGCGACATCACTGTCTGCAAATTCTCGTCGTCATCGACGCTCAAGATGGTGTTCTTGGTCATATTACCCCGTCATTTTACGAATACGGGGCATTTTAGGTCAGTTGTTACACAAAAGAAACAAAGTTTTTCGGTTCTGAAACCAAAGTGCCATTTTCCCGTTACAGCCCGCCCGTAATCTAGCAAGCGTCAGGGCGATTTATCCTGACCCGTTCAATAAGGAGAAGAAAGATGTTTAAACAAGCTGACCTTGTCAAAGAGATGGATCATTTGCGTAAATTCGCAAACCGGCTGACCATGAATCCGGTTGAGGCGGACGATCTGCTGCAATCGACGGTTCTACGTGCTTTGGAAAAGAAAGATTATTTCCAGGAAGGGACCAATCTGTTCAGCTGGACATCAAAAATTATGTTCAACCTGTTCGTGACCGACTATCGCCGGAAAACAAAATTCGAATCGAAATACGATCCGGAGCCGGTCATTGACGCCCGCTCGACAGAGGCCGACCAGCACGTAAAAAGTGAGTTAAAGGCTGTTGGCCGCGCTATGGAAAAATTGAGTTCGGAACACAAAGAAATTCTGGTCATGGTATGCGTAAAAGGCATGCAGTATCAGGAAGTTGCCGACATACTGGACATTCCAGTCGGAACCGTCAGATCGCGCTTGTCGCGCGCGCGCAATCATTTGCTAAAATTGACAGAAGATGCCGAACCGGCTCATCTGGCGCGCTTGCAAGACCGTTCGCCATACACGAATATTCATACTGCAGCATAGACAGTGTAATAAGGCCTTTTTAAGCGGCGCGGAAATTTTTTTCGGGCCGCTTTTTAAGATACCCGCGAATAACATGACGAAATTCTGATTCGTCAATCGGTTTGGGCAGGTACGTATCCATTCCTGAGGCAATGCATTTTTCCCGATCGGCAACCATGGCATGGGCAGTCAGCCCGATAATCGGGGTTCTGGGTAAAGAGCGTTCCTTTTCCAGCAGTCGGATTTTTTTCGTTGCGGTTATGCCATCCATTTCGGGCATTTGCACATCCATCAATATCAAACCGTAATCGCCTGTTTCCCATGCGGATAAGGCCTCGATCCCCGTACGGGCAACGTCATATTCTATAGACAGATCTTCAAGCAGGTGCGAGAGCACAACGATATTGCCTTCATAATCCTCAACCAGCAGAACCTTGTCCTTATCATCAATCGCGTTCAACAGGCGATCATGGTTCTTCCTCTCCAGAATCGGAACGGCAGAAGGCCCGCTATTCGCACCGTAAAAAACATCTCTCTCCTTGAAGGGAAGGTATAACGTAAAGGTGGACCCTTTTTCAGGAACACTTTCCACTTTGATCGTGCCGTGCATCAGTTCGGTCAGCTTCTGGCTAATCGGAAGCCCTAGCCCCGTCCCGCCATATTTACGGGACACCGACGCATCGGCCTGCCGGAATTTTTCAAAAATAATATCCAGTCTGTCAGGATCAATTCCGACACCGGAATCCTTCACTGTAACCACCAACACCGGCATTTTGTCGAGAATCTCGCGCGTGGCCGTTACAGACACATGCCCACGATCGGTAAATTTAATGGCGTTTCCGATCAGGTTGATCAATATCTGCCGTAGGCGCGCCTGATCGCCATAAAAACTCTCTTCAGCCAATGATGCATAATCGACCGTATAATTAAGCTGTTTTTCCGTAGCCTTTATTGAAGTAATGCTGATCACCTGCTCGAACAAAGTAGCCAGATCGAACTGACGTTCAGTAAGTTCGATTTCCCCGCTTTCAATTTTTGAAAAGTCGAGAATATCGGCGATTAAATCTTTCAAGCTTGTCGCACTGGAAGACAAAGTATGGATGAGTTTTTTATATTTGTCGTCCAGATTGTCCTGCATATTCGTTAAAATTTCGGCAATGCCGCTAATGGCTGTCAAGGGGGTACGAATTTCGTGACTCATATGGGCAAGAAACTCGCTTTTTGCAGCATTGGCTTTTTCCGCGCGGTCGCGCTCTTTTTCAAGGCGGCTTTCATAGTCTTTCAAATGGGTAATATCTGTGTGGGTGCCGACAAACCGCGTGGCCCCTCTTGCCTCATCGTAAAGCGCCATTCCTTTGGCCTGAATCCAGACCCAGCGCCCCGATTTGTGTTGCATGCGAAACATATCCGTATATTCGGACAGCTCATCGTTTATATATTGCTGGTAGGTATTTAAAGCCCGCTCGCGATCGTCCGGATGCAACAAATCTTCAAACATCGTCATATCGGGCCTTAATTCATGCTCGTCATAACCCAAAATGTGCTTATATTGCGCCGACCAATAAACCGTCCCACTTTGTATATCACAATCGAATATGCCATTGTTCGATCCCTGAACGGCCAGGGACAATCTGTTTTCCGCTTCGCGCAAAGACCGTTCCGCCATAAACCGGCCCGACTGGGCGCGCAGCAGGAATATATTAAACAGCAAAAGCAAAAGCGCCGCGCCACCGCCGCCGACAAAGAGTGTATTACGGTAGTCGCGCATATTTTGCGCCAACATCGTCGCCCGCGCATTCAGAATGGTATACTCCTCATGGAGAATTTTCTGGCTCTCCCCGATCAGATCGTTGCGCAAGGAAACGATCTTGTCTCTATCTTCGGCAATTTCAACTTCGCCTATCGATTCAGCGGGGCCGATATATTTTTCAAGGAGTGTTGTAAATTCAGAGAAATAGGCCGCAATGCCGGTCAATCGCGCCATCTGTTGTGGATTCCCGGCTTGCATCTCCATGACTTTTTCCAGATGCACATAGGCGGTTGTCTTGGCGGTTTTATACTGGTCGGAGAATTCTTCTTGCCCGGTCAGCAAATAACCGCGCTGGGCCGATAGCATTTGATACACGCCCGCAATCAACGCCTGTGTTTCCGCGATGACGGCATGGGTCCGGGTCACCGATTTATCGGCATCGCCGATTTCTTCGCTGGCGCGCATGGCATAGAGGCCAAGGCTGAGAACGCACATGGCGAGCAAAAAAGTGAAAATTGAAAAATTCCGGATAAAAGGGCGGGCGGGCAGAGCCATAAGGCGGACTTTCACGATTGATTGGTGGATGCCTCATTGTTCGGTTTTTTTAACTGCTTTGTCCATGAAAAACAGCGCCGTATACGGCGCTGTTTTCAATTTATGGGTAATATTCTTTTAAACAGGGGGTCTGCGACCGCGAAATGCGCCAACCGCCGCCGCGATAATAAACAATGCCAGAAAAACAACGAACAATATCTGCGCAATTTCTACGGAGACAGCGGCCACACCGCCAAAACCCAGAACACCGGCAATAATTGCAATGATTAAAAATGTTAAAGCCCAGCCTAGCATGATAGTTCTCCTGTCTTTTCGTGATAGGGAAGCGATGTTTCAAGGAACAAACAAGCTGCTCGATAATTTTGTTCCCTTTATTTTCAAGGAACTTTTTTGGCATAATGGACATTTGGAAAGACACGATGGCAACACAAGCAACGATTACGGACTGGGATATACAAGCGCTACTGGATAACGCGTTATCTGAAGCCGAACAAACTGCCATCCTGCGCGCCATGCGGGACGATTTTGCCCTGCGCGAGCGCTATAACGCCCTGCGCCGCCAGCGCGACGCCCTTCGTCTTTGGTGGAAGAGCCAATAAAAAACCCCGCAAGATCCGGCGGGGTTTTCTTCTGATCAGCGCAAAAAGCGATTAATGCAATGTGACCGGAAACAGATCGTTCGTCCGCGCCGCCATGACCGCCTCGTTATACGAAGCCACAATTGACAATTGCGTCCCGTCGGCGGCGTGGATGCTAAAGCCGGCACCGGTCAGAGGGCGAATATACGCAATCTGGTCAACGCCCACGCCCAGAAATTCCTGAGGAGACAACCGCTTTAATAAATCACTGGCGTTCAAATCATGCATCGGGTGCCCCTTCCGTTTTGGTCACATCTATCATTTTAGCATGATTTTTCCCGTTTACGGCATTTGTTTTTCCGCCAATGGGAATTTTCCGCGCATTGGATTCAGGCTGCACGCGCTTCATATCGATATGCAGCAATCCATTATCAAGCAGGGCGCCTTCCACCTCGATGCCGTCCGCCAGGACGAACGAGCGCTGGAACTGGCGGGCCGCGATGCCGCGATGCAGGTACATCCGTTCTTCGTCGTCAACTTGCCGTCCGCGTATCGTCAGTTGATTATTCTCAACTTCGATATCCAGATCGTCCATGGTGAATCCGGCAACGGCCAGCGTAATACGCAATCCGTTTTCGCCGATTTGCTCGATATTGTACGGGGGATACCCTTCCGAAGCTGTTTTACGCAGCCGGTCGAAGGTTTTTTCAAAATGGTCGAAACCCAAAAAAAGCGGGCTGTCAAAGACCGATAGTCTTGTGGTCATACTCTCCTCCTTTGAGCGAGATATGGTTAAACCGGGCCCGCACCATGCAGCGCCCGAACTCTTCTTATTATATAGAAAAATCCCTCTTTTTTTCAAGGGACAGGCAGGACTGCCCTAAGACTGTTTGATGAAACGGCGGTCACAATAATGGCAATCGACATGGTTGCGTTTCCCGAACGCATACCAGACGACCGGATGGCCCAGCGCACCGCCGCCGCCATCGCACTTCACTTCG
>CAYSGL010000038.1:5743-9117 GCA_964430725.1 uncultured Pseudobdellovibrionaceae bacterium | reverse complement strand
AAAAATATCAAAGGACGAAGCGCGGATAGACTGGTCCCAAAG
This sequence comes from uncultured Pseudobdellovibrionaceae bacterium, assembly GCA_964430725.1. Lineage (GTDB taxonomy): Bacteria > Pseudomonadota > Alphaproteobacteria > Micavibrionales > Micavibrionaceae > CAYSGL01. The sequence continues at coordinate 9,075 of CAYSGL010000038.1, read as the reverse complement.
CGCGGATCAGATCCACCGTATAGTGCGTGCTTTTTATCCTGCCCCCGGCGCATGGTGCATGGCCGGTGACAAGCGCCTGAAAATCCTGGGCGTGGGTCCGTCCTCTGGTAGTGGCGATGCAGGAGGGATCATAAACGCGTCCGGCGATATAGCGTGCGGTCAGGGCGTATTGCGGCTTTTGAGCGTTCAACCCGAAGGCAAGAAACCGATGGATATTACCTCGGCCCTGAATGGTGGTTATCTGATTACCGGCGAGCGCCTGACATGACCACGACCCGTTGGAAAATAACGATCGAATATGATGGGCGGCCTTTTTCAGGCTGGCAGTATCAGGATCACATTATCTCTGTGCAGCAGGTCATAGAAGACGCCCTTTATAAATTCTGCCAGCAAGCCATCCGCATCCATGTTGCGGGCCGTACCGACGCCGGCGTGCATGCCTGCGGTCAGGTGGCGCATTTCGATCTGGATTATGGCGACCGCCCTTTAAGCGGTTATGATCTGTCCAAGGCGATTAACGCGCATGTGGGCGCGCATCCTGTTTCTATTGTGATGGCCGAACGTGTGGATGCGGAATTTCATGCGCGGTTTTCCGCGCTGAATAAATTGTATCGTTATCGCGTGTTAAATCGTCCGGCACGTCCGGCGCTTGATGCGGGGCGTGTGTGGCATGTCAAAAGGCCGCTTGATGTGGATGCCATGAGCGCCGGTGCGGTTCATCTTTTAGGCCAGCATGATTTTACGACTTTCCGCGCCTCGGCGTGTCAGGCGAAATCGCCGTTGCGCTCGCTTGATCGGGCTGAAATAATCCACCACGGCCATGAAATTGATTTTTACTTCGAGGGCCGATCGTTTCTGCATCATCAGGTACGCAACATGGTTGGCACATTGGCGCTGGTCGGTGAAGGAAAATGGCAGCCCGATGATATTGTTCGCGCGCTGGCGGCCCGCGACCGCACCAAGGGCGGACCGACCGCCCCGCCGGACGGCCTGTATCTGATGCGGGTCGATTATTAATCCGTAGAACGGGCCCATTCAAAAAGAAAAAACCCGTCCGGCTGTTTTGGGGGAGGGGGTGCCGGACGGGGAAGTTTCAGGGTCTTTTCAGGAAAGTAAGGAAACGATGTCTGATGTCGTCTCTTACGATTCTCAATATGGTGCGCGCTCACGACTTTTCAATGGTGGTGATGTGACCATTTCAAGACACAATCAGGCATGATTTGGGCAGTATTATTGAAATAGTTTATTAGAAACACGGCGCGAGGGCCACGTTATCTGGCGTAAAGGGCCTACGCGTCTCTTCCCTGTTTTCTGGTGGGTGCCATGCTTTTGGTCCCGTAAAAATTTCAGGAAAATGTTCTTTGTGCTTCACAAGTGAAGGATAGATACTACGCTCCAGCCATGCTCTAACCTGAGGGTCGGTTTCGGCAAGCTTGCGTTCTCGATCCAGTGCTACATGAAAAATACTCGCAAAGCGCGGAATTTGAACCGAGCAGACTCTGTCGAGATAACGATACCCTATGCCTCCTGCCTTTTGAATTTTATCCAGCGGATCACCTGCCTGATACCGTCCTTTGACCCCTTTATAGGCATTTAGAACATATTCCAGTCGACCGAATTGTAGATAAAGAACCGATCCGACCAACGAATCAAGATACTTAATTTCCTCTTCGTGCTCGGGCCATTTTTCTATTGCTTCCTCCGTTAAAGCTTCGCGCGCCCCAAATAAATTTTCGATAGAATTACACCATTTCAGTATCTTTTCTGGCCCATGCTCTTCTGGCCCATGCTTTTTTGATCCGGTAAATGTTGCCGTGTTATGTGCGATGTCCAATAATTTTGTTGATAGCGATATGATATTTGCGTCAGGTCCGTGGATCATTTCTCTCAGGAAATCTTCCATCGTATCAAAACGAGAGGTCCTCGATAGCTTGTCTGAAGATAAATAAACAGGCTGGCCGTTTGCGTCTGTATCGACTGTTTTCTTTGAGACAACCCATACATTTCTGGCGACGAGGTCAGCATTGCGCATTTCCCATTGTCTGCGGTTTTCATCTGCGTAAATAGATGGCTTTGCTTGTGCCAAGTCATCTAATGTTTTTCCGGTACGTTCTTGTTGGATGTTTTGAAATTGATCTTTTGAGATTGGCTGATCTTCGATAACATCGTGATTGATGATGGTTTGCAGCATAACAGCAAGGCCGCCCTCTCCCTCAAGGGTGGCAAGATCTATCCCCCCATTTTCAGCGCCTTGCGCGACGAGAGCCAGAATATTTATCATGGGAATGATTTCGTGATAAATGTTGTACGTCCCGTCGCTGCGGCGTTCATTGCTGCCGGATTTGAATTTTCTTAACATTTCAAAATCAATCAGGGCCGGATAAAAATCGCATGACTCCAAAAAATTCTGAACGGCTTTCTCAATGTCAGATTTAGCCTCTGGGGTACTGGTTTCTATTTCTGAGGTGATCCCCTCTAGTTTTTTAATGAAGAGTGCCGCGTTTGCACGAATGCGCAACCACTCATCTGACCGCTTGGAGGGGTGACTAACTGACAGAAATGTCTGGGTGGGCCGTTCTTGCACTGTTCGTAACTCTTGTTTTTCGACATAGTTTTTGTCATATCATTTCTAAAAAAACAACATAAAATATGGAAAACTTTTATATTAGAAAACGCTGAATTCTGGCACTTTCGGGCCGATGTGATAGGGTTTCGTGCATGAAATGTGAAATCATCCGCGAAAATCAAGAGACGCTCGCTGTTTCTACGGTAAACACAACATTATTACAAGATTCCCGCTATGGCGCGGCGATGGCGGCAACCAGCGGTTTTCATCCGGTTAACACATTGATATATATTGATAATAAGCCTGCTGGCCGCGCTCTCTTGCTGGAAGTTAGGGCCTTCTTTGGCCTGATACACGGCATTACGCTGGACCGTGGCCCGCTCTGGTTCGAGGGGTATGGCGGCGCCCACCATATCAAGGCGTTTCTGGATGCGCTGAACCGCCTCTATCCGGCCCGGCCCTTGCGCCGCCGCCGCCTTATCCCCGAAATAGAGGACAGCCCCGTGGCGCGTAAAATGATCGAGAGCGCCGGTTTTACCCGAATCGGGGCGGGATATGCGACCTTCCTGCTGGCGCTTGATCCGCCGGTCGAAGGGCTTCGGGCGGGGTTGGAGCAGAAATGGCGCAACATTCTCAACCGCGCTGAACGCGTGCCGGGCATCTCCGTTGACTGGGATGATGCCGCGCGGCAATTGCCCTGGTTTGTCAAAATTTACGAACAGGACAAACGCCGGAAAAATTATGACGGTCCGTCTCCGCAATTTTT
>CAYSGL010000038.1:0-5733 GCA_964430725.1 uncultured Pseudobdellovibrionaceae bacterium | reverse complement strand
TGATCAAGGACGGCGCGGCGATATCGGCGGTTCTGATTATCCGTCACGGGGATACGGCGACCTATCTGGCCGGATGGACCGGCGAGGCAGGGCGTAGCGCGGGCGCGCATCATTTGTTGATGTGGTCGGCGTGCGGCATGCTAAAAGAAAAGGGTGTAAAATTTTTCGATCTGGGAGGATTTAATGAACAGGACGCAAAAGCTATTCAACATTTCAAAAAAGGCATGGGCGGGCGTTCTTACTGTCTTGCTGGGCGCTACGCTTAGCCTTCCGGCGGCGGCATCGGACAAACAGGTTATGAATTACGATGTGTATGCGGGCGGCTTTCATGTCGTGCTGGCCGAACTGACGGTCGATACCTCGAAAAAAGGCCGGTATGAATTAATGCTTGAATCGACCACGCGCGGTTTTCTCGATAGGCTGGTGCGCTGGAAGGGCATTTTTGGCACGCAAGGCTGGCGCAATGAAAAGGCGGGGTCCGTGATGCCTGAAAAACATTATTCCGAAAGCTGGTCGCGTGACGATTACGAGCGTAAAACATATTTATATGGACGGGACGGGTCGTTTAAATCCTATATGGTTGAAGAGTCCGGCAATGACAGCAAAAAATCAAAGCCCGTTGAAAAAGAATTAACGCACAACACGACGGATGCGCTCAGCGCGACGTTGGCGGTGATGCAAAAAATCGCTACCGGCGGCAAATGTGAGGGCAGCGAGGAAATTTTCGACGGATCGCGCCGCTATCGCCTTGTGTTCAGAGACAAGGGAACCGTTGACCTGAAACCCAGCCGCTATAATCTTTTCAGCGGCGCGGCGCGTGAGTGTTCGGCGGAGGTCGAGCCGCTGGCTGGCAAGTGGCATGACAAGCCGCGTGGCTGGATGTCGATTCAGGAACAGGGCCGTAAGGCCGGCACCATGCCCACCGTCTGGTTTGCCCAGATGGAGCAAGGCCAGCCGGCTGTACCGGTGCGCATACGGGTCAAAACCGATTACGGCACACTGTTTATGCATTTAACGGGGTACCGCTCGGCATCGCAGAAACTGGCCCTCAATTAAGGCTATCTTGTCACGATGCGTAAAATTATGTGATTTGAGCCTTGCCCGAAGCAAGGTAGAGTTTGAACGATGAATAAACGCTCTCCCCTCGCCGTTGTCATTCTGGCCGCCGGAAAAGGCACAAGAATGAAATCCGCCTGCCCTAAAGTCATGCATGCGATTGCCGGACGGCCAATGATCGGCTGGGTGCTGGAAACGGTTGAAGCGCTGGAACCCGATAAAATTATCGTCGTGACCGCCCCTGAACAGGATGTGATTGCGCAGGCCGTTGCACCGCATTCTTGCGTTTATCAGGAACAACAACTCGGCACCGCCCATGCGGTCAAGGCGGCGCGGGACGCGCTGTCGGATTTTACGGGCCGCGTGCTGGTGGTCTATGGCGACGGGCCGCTTTATACCGATCGTACCTTGCGCCATTTTCTAGGCAATCTTGACCAGGCAGGCGTTCCGCTTGGTTTTCTTGGCATGGAACCGGCTGATCCGACCGGCTATGGCCGCCTGCTGATCGAGGACGGCTATGTCGCGCGCATCGTCGAGGAAAAAGACGCGAGCGAAGCGCAAAAAGCGGTGCGCACCTGTTGGACCGGCGTGATGGCCGCCCAAGCGCCCGCCTTATGGAACTGGCTGGACCGGATCGACAACAACAATGCCAAGGGTGAATATTATCTGACCAAGCTGCCCGAGATTGCGGCGGCGGATGGTGCAAAAACCCTGACCGTCATGGCGCCGGTCGATGAAACGCTGGGGGCCAATACGCGCGCTGAGCTGGCAATATTGGAAGGGAAGATTCAACATCGTCTGCGCGGCGCCGCCATGGAAAATGGCGCGACGTTGATTGACCCTGCCAGCGTCTATTTCAGTCACGATACGAAACTGGGACAGGATGTTTTGGTCGAACCGAATGTATTTTTCGGCCTCGGTGTTGAGGTGGCGGACAATGTCACTATCCATGGGTTTTCGCATCTCGAAGGTGTCACGATTGAGACGGGGGCGTCTATCGGCCCGTTCGCCCGTATTCGTCCGATCTCGCATATCGGCGAAAATGCCAGCGTCGGAAATTTTATCGAGGTCAACCGGTCTGTCTTGAAGGCGGGGGCGAAATCAAAACACGTGTCTTATCTGGGCGATGCGGTGATTGGCGCAAAATCCAATATCGGCGCGGGGACGATCATCGCCAATTATGACGGCTTCAACAAACTGGAAACTACGATCGGCGCGGGCGTGTTTGTCGGCTCGAACGCAACCATTGTGGCGCCGCGCACGATTGGAGACGGTGCACTGATCGGGGCAGGATCGGTTGTGATCGAAGATGTGCCGGACGATGCCATATATATCGAACGCAGCGAGCCGGATATTTATAAAGAAGCGGCCAAAGACTATCGCGCCAGAAAAAGGAAACAGTAAATGTGCGGAATTATCGGAATTGTTGGAAAGGCGGACGCCGCGCCGCGCGTGCTCGAAGGATTAAAACGCCTTGAATATCGCGGCTATGACAGCGCGGGTATTGCAACCCTATCGCATGGCGCAATCGCGCGTTGCCGCGCCGAGGGCAAGCTGGCCAATCTCGAAACCAAGCTGCAATCCGCGCCCCTGTCCGGCACAATAGGGATCGGCCATACACGCTGGGCGACGCATGGCGGTCCGACGGAAAATAATGCACATCCGCATGCCACCGATAAGGTCGCGGTCGTGCATAACGGCATCATCGAAAATTATTTGGAAATCAAGGAAGAGCTGCAATCCCATCAGGTGCGTTTCCAGACGGAAACCGATACTGAGGTGATCGCCCAGCTGATTACTCACCATATGAACCAAGGCATGGGGGCGCAAGATGCGGCAGACAGGGCATTCGATCGATTGACGGGGGCCTATGCCGTGGCGGTTATTTTTACCGGTGATGATACTATGATGATTGGCGCGCGTCAGGGAACGCCGCTGGCGGTCGGGTACGGCGAAGGCGAGATGTATCTGGCTTCTGATTCCTACGCGCTGGCGCCCTTTACGCAAAAAGTATCGTTTCTGGAAGATGGCGACCGTGTAAGCGTTACGCGCGACGGGGTGCGTATCTATACGGGGACGAACGATAATATATCCCGCCCCGTCCGCATTACCGCACAAAGCGGCGCGGTCAGCGGCAAAGGTGAATATGCCCATTTTATGCTCAAGGAAATTTATGAACAGCCCGCCGTCATCGGCGATACGTTGAACAGCTTTATCAATCCGGCGACGGGTGAAATTACCTTGCCGGAAGGCGTTATCGAGGCGCTGGAACGGGCACCGCGCCTGACACTCGTAGCCTGCGGTACGGCGTCCTATGCGTGCCTGGTGGCAAAATACTGGTTCGAGCAGGTGGCGCGCATTTCCTGTGAAATCGATATCGCGTCTGAATTTCGCTACCGTGAAGCGCCAATGCCCGAAGGGGGCGTAGCGATTTTTGTATCGCAAAGTGGTGAAACGCTCGATACGCTCGAAGCGCTGCGTTATTGCAAGCGCCAGAACCAAACCATTCTCTCGATCGTCAATACAATCGAAAGCACGATCGAACGTGAAAGCGACCTGGTGCTTCACACGTTGGCGGGGCCGGAAATCGGGGTTGCCTCGACCAAGGCGTTCACAACGCAATTGACGACACTGGCGTGCATGGCGCTGGCGCTGGCCGCACAAAAGAAAACGATGGCGGAAGACAAGCTGGCCGATTACGCGCAAGCGCTTCGCCGCGTTCCGTCGGTGGCGGCGGATATTCTGAAATATGATACGGCATTGGCCGACATTGCCCGCGAGGTTCAGGACGCGCGTGATATGCTGTATCTGGGGCGCGGGGCGTTGTATCCGATCGCGCTGGAAGGTGCGTTAAAATTAAAGGAAATTTCCTATATTCATGCCGAAGGCTATGCTGCCGGTGAAATGAAACACGGACCGATTGCCTTGATTGATGACAAGGTGCCGGTGGTTGTGGTGGCGCCGGGCAATGATCCGCTGTTCGAAAAAACGGCATCGAATGTTCAGGAAACGGTTGCGCGCGGCGGGAAAATTCTCCTGATTTCTGACGAGGCCGGGGTGAAGGCGCTGGCGCAGCAAACACGCTGGCCGGTTACGCTGGGCGCGGTTCATTCCTTTGTAGCACCCATTCTCTATGCTATTCCGGTCCAACTGCTGGCCTACCATGTGGCGGTTGCCAAGGGAACGGATGTTGATCAACCGCGAAACCTTGCCAAATCCGTCACGGTGGAATAAGACTATTTCGCGATGAAAGAAAACAATACACTCGATCCGATTTGGTGGTTCTGGGTTCCGTCCCTGTTTTTTGCCTGCCAGCTTTTGCTGGAAGCGTCCCTTCCCTATGATGTGCTGGGTGCCCTACATTCGGAATGGGGGCCGCATGAAACGCTCCAGTTTGCCGTTATCTCGACGGCGTTTCTGATCGCGGTGACCACACTTGTACGGATTGACTGGGCGCGCCAGAAATGGCTCGGTTGTTGGTTCGCGCTGGCGGCCTTGTGCTGTTTTTATGTTGCCGCCGAAGAAATCAGCTGGGGACAGCATGTCTTCGAATGGCAAAGTTCCGAATTCTGGCATGCCATCAACGATCAGGGGGAAACCAACCTGCACAACACATCGTCATGGTTTGATCAAAAACCGCGCCTGTTATTGCTGATTGGTATTGCCGCCGGCGGCCTGATTTTCCCGCTGCTGGAAAAATACCGCCCCGGCGTCCTGCCGGCCCGCTTTAAAATCATCTATCCCGACTGGCGGTTGTTCGTGGTGCCGCATCTGGTTGAAAAACTGGGCGAGGCCTTCGATATTCGCACCTTTACCCGCGTCAGCGAGGTTCAGGAACTCTATATGTTCTATTTTGTAACCTTATATTTATGGACTCTTCGCTTCCGGCTATTCTCCAAAGACTGAGTTTACAAAATACCAATTTACAGTGTTAACCCATTGTTTTAAATGAATTATTTTCATTGCCTCTCAAGATTTTCCTTGCAATTTTCTTTATTTTCGATTTTACTCATATACATCCAGCTTACCGAGGGGATGTAAACGGGCGCTTAAGACCCGTTGTTAAGGGAGAAATCTGTATTATGAGTCCGCTACACTATAATGCCGCCTTGTGGCCCCCGCCTGAGAATTCTTTTTTGAGCGGTCTTGACCGTCCCTTTGCCCAATCCATTGTCAAACATATTGATCGCGGTGCCGTCTCCGGCATGACCTATCGCATTGACGGCGAGCATGTTTATACCGACAACAAGCGCCGTATCCTTTATTTTATCCAGATCGATGCGTGGGACTATACAATCCGTAACGACAGTACTGAAACGCCTGTCCTGTCCTTTGCCTATATGGGGGCGGGGCTGTCGCATATGCCGCCCGACAAGGCGGTGCAGAATGTGCGCGTATACGGCAAATCCGTCCGGCTCGGCTATCGTGTGCCGGATAAGGCGGTGCGCGCCGCCTCTTACCTGATGCGCCAGATTGCAGGCGGCCATGTACCCGATGCGGCCCGTATTCTGGGCGCTTATAAACTAATGCCGGCCATGTCGCTTGTGCCTGGATTTTTTCAGAGCAGTTTTTCATTCGCGGGCGGATTGATGAAAGAAAGCCGCTAGGTTTGATGCGTCAGGGTGAGGATCGCCCACTCATCGCGTGCTGTGGCTTCGACCAACGTCATATTCTGTG
>CAYSGL010000037.1:0-9239 GCA_964430725.1 uncultured Pseudobdellovibrionaceae bacterium | reverse complement strand
AGCGCTCTCGCAAGGCGCGGATTTTTGTACGTTCATTGATAAAAACAGATCATCGCTCGATCTGGCAAAACGCAACATAGCGGCACTCGGCGAAGCACATCGCAGCCACATGATAGTGGCCGACGGCGCAAAATTACCTGTCCGCCCGGATACCATAGCGCCGGCGACACTGGTTTTTCTCGACCCGCCCTATGGCAAAGATTTGGTTACGCCAACCTTGCAGAGTTTGATTGATCAAAAATGGCTGGCGCATGATTGTATCTGCGTTGCCGAAGACTCATCCCCCATCGTCCCGCCGGAAAATTTCACCATGATCACAGAAAAGAAATATGGCGATACGCATATCACCGTGATGCACTACATCCAGCCGCTATAGAGCGCAAATAACAATCCCGCCCCCAATATAACGCGATAGACGGCGAACGGCATAAAGCTGGCGCGGCTTAGCCATGACATCATCAGGACAATCGCCGCATAGCCGGTGATAAAAGACAGCGCGATGGCAATCAAGACATCCGCGCCAAACCGCCAATCACCCATCTGAAGCATTTCCAACGTGGCAAGACCGCCCGCAGCGCTGATGGCGACAATCGCCAGCAACAAAGAAAAATGGGCGGTTTCCGTCCGGCTAAAGCCCAATAGCCGCCCCGCCGTCATCGTAATGCCCGACCGCGATACACCCGGCACCAAGGCCAACGTTTGCGCCAGACCGATCAGCAGCGCGCGTTTACCATCCATCTGGTCTATGGTTTTGTCGGCCCGGCAATATTTATCGGCAATGCCCAGAACGACACCAAAGATTAATGTCATCCACGCCATGACTTCAATCATGCACAGAAGCGACGGCTGGGCTTTGTTGACAATATAGCCGACGATCAAAACAGGGATGGATGCCACACCGATATGACGCACCAAGGTATGGCCACGAGAATTTTTATGACCGATATCGCATATCATGGATGACACATCGCGCCGGAAATAAAGCAAGACCGCCAGCAAGGTCCCGATATGGACAGCCACATCCATCATGCGGTTTTGCTCCCAGCACAAACCCTGACCGCCATTGCCCATAAACTGATGCACCAGTACAAGATGACCGGACGAGCTGATCGGCAGGAATTCGGTAATCCCTTGCACAAGGGCCAGAATAATGATGGTATAAAGCGGCATGGGCACCCTTTGATTAAGACGCGGCCAGATTAAAGGAATTCGTTTATATGGTCTACCTGTTTGGTTTTCTCGGATTTATCGGCGGCTTTGTGGCCGGCCTGATCGTCATCAATATTTTCCTGCAGAATGTCAGCCGCGATACGCTGCTGAAAGATAAATCGTTGCGCTGGACATATGGTCTTGCCGTATGGCTGATCGCCGGAGCGGGTGCCTATATCGGCACCTTGTTGCACGCGCACTATTTCAACGGCTGATCATGTTGATTTTGTATAACGACGTTCTATCTTATTTTTCTTTCAAACGAACGGAGAAACCTATGAAGAAATTGCTTTTAACGGCCGCTTTGCTGGTCGCGACGACACCGGCCTTCGCCGCCCCGCAGACATATGAGATTGAAAGTCCGCATACGCAAATCCTATTTTCGGTCAACCATCTGGGTTTTTCCCATTCATGGGGCAAGTTCACGGAACATGATGGAAAAATCATGTTCGATCAGGAAAATCCCGCCAATTCCAGCGTTGAGATCAGCATTGCAACAGACAGCATTGAGCTGAACGACGATAAATGGAACGACCACATGAAAAATGCCGATTTTTTTGATGTAGAAAAATTTCCGGCCATGACGTTTAAAAGCACCAAGGTCGAGGTAACAGGCGAAGATACCGCCAAAATCACCGGCGATCTGACCCTCAAAGGAGTCACCAAGCCCGTCGTGCTGGATACAAAATTGAACAAAGCGGGCAACCATCCGATGGCCGGAAAGCCCTGGGCCGGTTTTTCCGCGACCACCAGCATCAAACGCTCTGACTTCGGCATGACCTATGGCTTGCCGGCCGTCGGCGATGAGGTAAAAATCGTGCTGGAAGTCGAAGCCTTTACCGCGCAAGCCGAGTGACAGGATTATAAAACTGCGCTAGGCTGGAACGCATGGATGTTCCGGATTTTTTAGAAGAAGACAGATATAACGCGATCGCCCGTTTCTTTCATTGGGTGATCGCGTTTTTGATTATCATCATGCTGGGGCTGGGCCTGACAATGGGCGAGGTCGATTTTGGCATTCCACGCTCATCGCTCTATGACCTGCACAAATCGCTTGGCCTGCTGATCCTGCTATTGGCCATAGGCCGCATTCTCTGGCGCTTTGCATCAGTATCTCCGCAGGCGCTGGCCACACATGCCGCGTGGGAGCGGACACTGGCCAAGGCCGCACACGGCTTCCTGTATTTTTCCCTGATCGCCATGCCGCTCAGCGGCTGGCTTATGTCGGACGCGGCGGGGCGGCCTCCAACATTTTTCGGCATAAACGTGCCGCGTCTCCTGCCCCATGATGACAATTTTAGGCAGGTGTTTGGCGCGCTTCACGCAATAATCGCCTGGGGATTGATTGGGGTGATCGGCCTGCATGCCGCCGGTGCTTTAAAACACCACCTTATTGATAAGGACGGCACCTTGCGGCGTATGGCCGGCGATCGGCTGGGCTGGTTTAAATTATTGATCGTCTTCCTTGTTCTTGATCTCGCGCTGATGGCTGGCGCCGTCATAATCCTGAAGGGGGCATCCGGTGATGCGACGGTAATAGAACAAAGCGCCACTACCTCTCTTGATCTCGATGGCCTGGCACAGGATCAATGGCGTATCGATCCTGAGAACAGTCATATACAATTCAGCTCTAGCGCCTTCGGCACCGATTTTTCAGGTGAGTTTGGTACGTTTGATGGAACCATCATCTTCGATCCCGATCATGTCGCCATGGCGCGGGCGGATATCGTCATTGATATGACGAATATAGAATCCGGCGATGCCGAACGCGATGCCATGATTCATAACAGCGACTGGTTCAACACCCACCAGTTCCCGCAAAGCCGCTTTATCACCCGCACCATCCAATCCCTTGGCGAGGGACGCTATATCGCCGTGGGAGATTTAACCATACGGGATGTCAGTATGCCCGTGTCCCTGCCCTTTACTCTGGTCATCACCAAGCAGGCAGACCACCGGCTCGCCGACATGCGCGGGCAGATCACCCTCAACCGGCTCGATTTCGAGGTCGGCCAGGGAGAATGGGTAAAAACCGAGGTTGTGCCGGCCGCCGTTTCCATCACCATTCAGGTAAAAGCGGTCCAACAGCACACCGACTCCCGTTAATTTTCGATAAGGAGGGTCTAGGCGCGCGCGGATTTCTGTTATAAGCTTGCCCTGATATGCGCACGCTCTACCACCTATGGGTTCATCCCTTCTCCCGCAAAGTCCGCATCGCGATGGCGGAAAAGAAACTCGAATTCAAATTGGAAATCGAGAAAATATGGGAACGCCGCACCGCTTTTCTTGCCATGAATCCCGCAGGCGATGTCCCCGTCCTGGCCGAGGCCGACGGCACGATTCTGGCCAATTCCCAGGTCATTTGCGAATATCTGGAAGAAGTCTATCCGCAGGAAAACCTGCTGGGCAGCGATCCGGTCCAGCGCGCGGAAACCCGCCGCCTTGTCAGCTGGTTCGATGTCAAATTCAACCATGAAGTGACCGATAACCTGATCGGCGAAAAACTGATGAAGCGCCTGCTCAAGCTGGGCGAACCGCACGGTCCCGCAATCCGCGCAGGCCACGCCAATATCCATTACCATCTTGATTATATCGGCTTCCTGACGGAAAAACGTAAATGGCTGGCCGGTGACCATTTCTCGCTGGCTGATATTGCCGCCGCCGCGCATCTGTCTTCGGTTGACTATATCGGTGATGTGCCATGGGAAGAGCATGAAGCGGCCCGCCTGTGGTATGCCCGCGTTAAATCGCGCCCATCCTTCCGCCCCTTGCTGGAAGATCGCGTGCCCGGTTTTGCGCCTGTCAGCCACTATGAGAACGTCGATTTTTAAGAGTAATATAACAAGAACGACCGTCCGGTTCATAACAAGCCAAAGGGACGGCGGGTGTGATAATGATGAGCGCAACACAACAAAAGAAGCTTTTTTGCTTCGGATACGGATACTGTAGCGAATATCTGGGCCATTCAGTCATGCAACAGGGCTGGCGGGTTTTAGGGACCACGCGCGATCCGGAAAAGCGCCGCGACCTGTTGCGCCGTGGCATCAAAACATATGTCTTCGACTATGAACATCCGCTGGGCGACCCGTATTTTATTCTGGACGGCGTCACGCACCTGTTGATCTCTACCCCGCCCGGCGATGAAGGCGACCCGACCTTCCTGATGCATGGCGATGCGATTGCCGCGTGCAAATCGCTGGAATGGGTAGGATATCTGTCTTCCACCGCCGTCTATGGCGACCGCGAAGGGGGATATGTCAGCGAAACATCCGAAATTCGCCCGACCAATAAACGCGGATCGCGCCGCGCACTGGCCGAAGATCAGTGGCTTTCTTTATGGCAGGCGTACGGCCTGCCGTTACATATTTTCCGCTTGTCGGGAATTTACGGGCCGGGGCGCAGCGCACTGGACTCGGTACGCGCCGGTGTCGCCCGCCGCATCAACAAGCCGGGCCACGCCTTCAACCGTATTCACGTCGAGGATGTCGAACGAACCCTTTTGGCCTCGATCGCCAATCCCAACCCCGGCGCGGCCTATAACCTTGCCGATGACAATCCCGTCCCCAGCCATGAAGTCATCGCCTATGCGTGCGAGCTGCTGGGCCTCGATATCCCGCCGCTGCTTGATTATAACGAAACCGACATGGCACCGATCGCACGCAGCTTTTATAAAGATAACAAACGCGTCAAAAACGACCGTATCAAGGAAGAGCTGGGCGTCGCGCTTAAATATCCGGATTACAAAAAAGGGCTGGCCGCCTGTCTTGCCGTCGAAGAGGCGCTGGGCGGCCCTATCGCCATGGGTATTACCGACGAATAATCACGCCGATTGCTGTGGCTCATAAGGAAGCCGGATGGTGACGCTCGTCCCCCGCCCCAATGTGGAATCGATCATCAACGCGCCGCCATGCAACTCGATCAATTCTTTTGAAATGGCCAGTCCCAGACCGGAGCCTTCGTGACTGCGGTTATACTGGCTGGAAACCTGTTCGAACGGTTTGCCGATATATGGCAGTTTGTTCGCCGGAATGCCGATGCCGCTGTCACTGATCCGCAATGACAGGTGATCAGGGCGCTCCAGATACTGAACCTGCACCTTGCCGTTTTCATGGCTGAACTTGACGGCGTTTGAAAGAATATTCAGCACGACCTGCATGATGGCTCGTTTATCGGCCACCACCGTACGCGGGTTTTTATCCATGCTCAGGTCGATTTTGATACGGCGGTCCAGCGCACGCCCTTCCATCATATGAATGGCCGTATGCAGGATTTTTTCGATCGATATTTTTTCAACCGACAAGCGGTACTGTCCCGCTTCTATTTTCGACATATCCAGAATATCGGTAATCAGGTCCAGCAGATGTTCGCCGCTTTCGCGAATGCCTTTGGTATAATCAAGATATTTCTCGCTTCCCAGCGGCCCGAATAGCTGGCGTTCCAAAATTTCAGAAAACCCGATAATGGCATTCAGCGGCGTGCGCAACTCATGGCTCATATTGGCCAGGAACTGGGATTTCGTCGCATAGGCATGCTCCGCCTCTTCTTTCGCGCGGCGCAAATCATTTTCCTGTTCAATCCGATCAGAGATATCCTGCATGATGCCAAACAGCGCGACCGCATAACCGTCATGGTCCAGCTTGCAGCGCCCCCGGCAACGAACATGCGCGTATGTTCCATCGGCCCGGCGGACACGAAAATCAATATCGTGGTCCTGCTGTTCGATAATCGCCCGTTGAAAAGCCCGCATCATGCGCCCCACATCGCGGCGGTGAACATAGTGATTGACGATATCAAGCGTGGGGGAAAAATCCCCCGCCTGCGCGCCGAAAATGCGGAACATCTCATCTGAAAAATCGATACTGTCCTGTCCCAGCTTCCAATACCAATGGCCGATCCGCCCGATGGCCTCTGCCTCGCGCAGTTGGTCTTGCTGACGGGCCAGCATGTGTTGGGTACGCCTGAGTTCCGTTACATCACGGCCCAGCGCATAGTAGTGCTGATCGTCGGCGCGGCAGGTCCATTCCGTCCAGCGGCCTCCCATGCGGCAGTCAAAGCCGATTGCGCGGCGCTCCAGCGGGCCGCGCATCAGGTTGCCCAGCACAGCCCGCAGGCCCGCCCTGTCCTGTTCATCGGCCAGATCAATCAGCGATTGCCCTTTAACATCCACCTGTCCGCACCATTCCGCAAAAGCGGGATTGGCATCAAGAATGGTTGCATCGGATCCCATCATCACCATGGCATCGCGGCTTAAGGACTGGAACACGTCTTTACCGAAGAATCCGGCGGCACGCGGCCCGTCGTCCGGAACGGGTTGTATCAGGCCGGCAATGTCCTGGGCTTCCGGCACGTCCCCTTCAACCGACGCCACCAGCACACGGCGGCCCGTCGGCAAATTGATCCAGTCGAACTGCAGCATGGCGTTGGTGCCGCTGGCCTCGAAATACACGCCATGCAACCCGCTTTGCACATTGGCCAAAAGCGGCTCATCGCTGATGGCAGGCCCGCGAAAAACACTGTCCGGATCATCGAAATGCAAAATATCAATCAGGGTAAGCCGGCCGCCCGCCGGGGTGCCGCAAAGCACCTCAAAACCGCCGGTCATATGCAGCACCGTCCCGTGCTCGTCCGCGACCACGCGCGGCATATCGGCATCAGCCTGAGATAGCGGCAAGGAACCGTAGCGTGAAAGCGAGTGTAGAGTCATAACTATCCGAACAGCTTTATGGCCCGGGCGGGCCGATGCGAATCATCAACATATATAATAACATAATGCTGTGATACCGGTAACAGGCAAGTCCGCCTTTAGGCCGCTTTTTGTAATACGGCCCGTGCCCGCGCATGCTGCTTTAAGAAGTGACGAATATCGTCCGCTTTCTTGTACGCACGCAGACTATCGCAAAATGCCGTGTCTTTCATTTGACGGGACAGCTTGGACAGACGTGCCAAATGTTGAGGGCCGTCCCGCTCCGGCGAGACCAGCAAGGCAATCATATCGACCGGCATGGAATCGGGTGCCTCAAAATCAACCTGATGATTGAGACGAACCAGCACGCTGAACGGTTGCGTCAAGCTTGATAAGCGAAGATCGGCCACCGCCACACCATAACCGATCGAGCAGTTAGCCTGTCTGTCCTTATCAAGCAGTTTGTCGGCCAGTACGCGCTCGCCAATTCCGATCAGGCGGGACATCTCCGCTGCGATAAAATGGAAAACCTGCTTGCGTGTCGCGGATTTCATATCCGCCAACACAAGGTCGAATGAAAGATGGCTCATACCGTGTCTCCCCAGACACAAAACTCCTGTTCAAACTTGTGCTTATATATAGGGACGCACCCTGTAAAAAGAAAGGCAAAAAGACGTTTTTTGCATGAAAAAACCGCCTGTTACATCAGGCGGTTTTGCACGCATCAATATCATAAATATAAGTTGGGAATATTACGTCCGGCTTATTGATCTTGCGGATCGACCCAACCGATATTGCCATCCGACCGGCGATAAACCATGTTGATAGCCTTGGTTTTTGCGTTGCGGAAAAGCAAGGCGTTTTCACCCAACAGGTCAAGCCGCATCACGGCATCGCACACGCTCATTGTGTGAATATGCGTTTCCATCTCGGCAATCACAGCCGGATCTTCGCCTTGTGTTTCCTGAACATCGTCATCGTTGGCCGCATCGACGGATTCAATCGTGTAATTACGCGCCGGCGTCAAATTGTCGGCCCGGCTCATTTTCTCGTGGTGGTCACGCAATCGACGCTTATAGCGGCGCAACTGCTTGGCAACCTTATCCGCCGCCGTATCAAAGGCGACATAGGCGTCCGTGCCTTGTGAATCGGACATCACCATAATGTCCTTGCCGATGCGGATCGAGATATGTGTTTTGACAAAAGAATGACCTTCGGGCGCGAAAGTGACCGTCGCGTCAATCGCCCTGTTAAAATATTTGCTGTTTATGTCCTCCAATTTTTCTTCGACATGGGTATGCAGGGCATCGCCCAGATCCATTTGTTTGCCGTGGACGGATAAATTCATGGCTGTTCACCTTCTTTTCGTTATGGAATGAAACCGCACCGGAACGGTTTTGCCGCGATTGGCAAAGCCGGACAGTCCAGCCGGATAAGAAACGCCTGTTTGATAGGGCATAATAATATTATATACCCTTAATAAGGTTAAAGGGAAGATAAAGCGTGCGGAATATGGGCCAAAAAATCGGTATTTTTGATTCAGGGTTAGGCGGACTTTACGTCGCGCAAGCCGTTCGGCGGGCTTTGCCGGATTACGATTATCTCTATCTTGGCGATACGCTGCATCTCCCCTATGGCCGCCGGTCGGATGCCCGGATATATGATCTGTGCGAGGCGGCCATGCGGCATTTATTTGCCAGCGGATGCCGCCTTGTCCTGATGGCCTGCAATACCGCCAGCGCGTCCGCCCTGCGCCGTTTACAACAAGAGTTTCTCGCACGGGAATTTCCGGATCACCGGATACTGGGCGTCGTCGTCCCGACCCTCGAAGCCGCCATCGATTCCGGTCATACAAATATCGGCCTGATCGCGACAGAGCGGACAGCGCACTCAAACATTTACGAAACGGAGCTACGAAAAATCAATCCTTCCGTTACACTCCATAGCCGTGCCACGCCTTTGCTTGTCCCGCTAATCGAACATGGCGGAGAAAAATATCTGGATATTGTTTTAAAAGATTATCTCGATCCGATGCTTGATCAAAAGATCGATTGTCTTATTCTGGGCTGCACGCATTATGTCAGTTTGAAACAGCGCATTCGTGCCATGACCCCTGTCAGTATTCTCTCGCAAGATGACATCATCCCCAAAAAGACAGCGGATTATCTCCACCGCCATCCTGACATGGAACAAAGCCTCTCGCGCGGCGGAACATTTGCCATACAAGCAACCGATTTAAACGAATTTTTTATAGAGAATATCCGCTTTCTTGTCGGGCAATCGGCCACCCTGTCCCGCGCTGATTATCGCGCCTGATTTTTCTTTTGCTTGCGGCGCTGAACGCTGG